>JAYVXL010000916.1:0-9887 GCA_043785185.1 Myxococcales bacterium | reverse complement strand
CGACGCGCGAGCGGGGTCGTCGCGACGCGCGCGGCGTCCACGAGGGGCACGACGTGCGCGGCGGCCGGTGCAGGGGCGTCGGCGATCGCGACCTCCTGCAGCGGCGCAACGACGAGGGGAGGTGCCTCACGGGAAGCCGCCTCGGCGTTCGCGGCCGGGCTCGCCGCATGCGCGCGCCGCCACGCCGCGCTACCAACGAGCGAGATCGCGACGAGCGCCGCGGCGGCTCCGAGGGCGACCGCACGCACCGGACGCCCGCGACGCGGCGAGACGCGGAGCATCGTCGATCGCTCCTCGCTGGCCGGCATCGAACCCATCGCGCCGGCCGCCGGCGCCGTGCGCGCGTCGGGATCGGCGAAGGGGCGGAGCGCGCCGGCGAGCTCGGACGCGGACGCGCAGCGCTCGGCGCGCGGGCACAGGCAGCGGTCGAGGAGCGCCTGCACGCCGGCCGGCGCGTCCACGCCCAGCTCGGCGAGCGTCGGCGCGCGCCGGTGCAAGATGGCGCCGAAGATCTCCGCCACCGTCGTGCCCTCGAACGGAAAGCTCCCGGCGAGCAGCCGGAACACCACGACGCCCAGCGCCCACAGATCCGTCCGCGCGTCGACGTCGCGCGGACAGGTGAGCTGTTCGGGCGAGATGAACTGCGGCGAGCCGAGGAGGCCGCCGTCGTTCGACGTGAGCGTCTTCAGCCCCTCCCCTGCCGCGTTCATCAGCTTGGAGATTCCGAAGTCGAGCACCTTGACGCGCTCACGCCCGTCCGCGCCGCGCGTCACGAACAGGTTCGACGGCTTCACGTCGCGGTGCACGATACCGAGGGCGTGCGCGGCGGCGAGCGCGTCGCAGACCTGCAGCGCGTAGTTGGCGACGACCGGCAGCGGCAGGCGCTCGCCGAGCGGCGCCAGCTCCGCCACCGTGTGCCCCTCCAGCCGCTCGAGAACGAGGTACGGGCCGAGCTCGTCGAGCTCCCCGACGTCGAACACTCGCACGACGTGGGGGCTCGAGATGAGCATGAGCGCGCGCGCCTCGCGCACCAGGCGCGCGCCGTCGCGGCGCAGCTCCGGCGAGCTGAGAAGCTTGATCGCGCACGGCACGCCGGTCTTCTCGTCGCGCACGCCGAAGACGACGCCCATGCCGCCTTGCCCGAGCACGGACTCCACGCGGTATCGCTTGGCGACGACGGTTCCAACCAGACTCGCGGGAGACGGCACCCCTTCAATGTGACGGCCTCCGGCGCCCCGCGCAACGCGTCCGCGCGCGTCCGCGCGCCTTCCCACCAGCGCGGAATGTTCCATCCCGGTGATCCGCCGGATCACTTCGCGTCGTGTGGGCCGGACGAGGTGGATCCGCGCGCACGCGGGCGGCGACGGCCGGCGTGGCGCCGCGCGCGTCGATCGCGAACCCACGGGCAAACGGCGCGAATCGACCACGGCACGCCCGCTGCAACGTCCGGGAGCGAAGCGTCGCGGCGAAGGTGCCGCGGCGCAACCTCGAAGGAAGGAGTCTGCCATGACGCGCGGAACGGGATGGATTTGTGCTTCGGTCGCGGTCCTCGTGGGCGGGTGCGCGGCGGCGCACGACGACGGCGCGACCTCGACGACGGATGCCCTCAACGCGCGCTCCGACGCGCTCTGGCCCGTCGCCAACGGCGTCGTCGAGGTGCGCGTGTGCTGGCTCGCGCCCGCGATCGCGCCGGACCGCTTCCCTGTCCCGGAGCTCGCGCCGGACGTGGCGGAAATCCTCCCGGAGAGGAAGGCGTGGGTCCAACAGATCGTGGTCAGCCAGTGGAACGCGCGCACGCCGGTGCACTTCGTCGGCTGGGGCAACTGCGACGCGTCGAGCGCGGCCGACGGCTTCGTCGGCGTCGAACCCATCGACTCGTCGCGTCCCGCGTGCCCGGGCACGAGCGCCGGTCAGTCTTGCGCCGACGCGCTCGGCAAGTTCGCCGCGGGCAAGGTCGTCCACATCAACATGTTCTTCGGCGACGAGTTCCTCTACGACACATTCTACCGCGCCGCCGCCGGCGATCAGGCCGACCCGTCCAAGGGCCTCTCGTATTGGATCCCGGCGGCGTGCCTCGACGACTTCCGCGAGCCGTGGTGGTCGGGCGCGTCCAACCTCGCGCACCAGCGCGACATCACCGACCCCGCCGTCTACGAAGACGCGCTCCGCATCTACACGCGCTGCTTGCAGACGAACACTGCGCACGAGTTTGGGCACGTCGCCGGCTTCGCGCACGAGCAGTACCGCGGGGACGATCCCGCCGCGCAAGCCGCGTGCGTCGCCTACGAGAAGCAGAACGGGCTCGCGGACGACCTCGCCAACCTCGACCCGGCGTTCAAGGGCGACACCGCGCTGGGCGTCTTCGATTTCGAGTCGATCATGAGCTACTGCCGCCGCGACGTGGGGCCGAGGCTCACGCACGAAGACGTCGCGATGACCCGGAGGATCTACAGATGAGCGCCCGTCTTTCGGCCATCGGCCTCGTCTTCGGATTCGCCGTCGCCCAGCTCGCCGCCGCGTGCTCGGGCGCGCCGGCGCCCTCGCCCGACGGGGGCACGACCACCGGCACCACCACGCCGGGCACCTCGTCGTCCGATGCCTCCTCGTCGTCGCGCGCCACGTCGTCGTCCTCGTCGTCGGGCTCGTTCGGCGGCGGTAGAGGGTCAGGCGGCGCCGATGCCGGCTCTTCGTCCTCGTCGGGCGGGTCGATCCAAGCCGACGCGGGCGCCACACCCGACGGCGCCGCGCCGCCCCCGCCTCCGGCGTCGTGCAACGTCACGCTTCCGGGGGGCAACCCGTTCGGCGTCTGCGGCGGCCGCGGCGGCGGCGACTTCTTCGGCCGCAGCGAGGCGGAGCCGAACGACACGACGCCGGAGTCGATCTCCGTCGGCGACACAATCTGCGGCACGACCGGCGGCGCGGACGTCGATCGTTTCCGCTTCCAGGCGGCGGCCGAGGACTGCTTCGAGATCGACTACGACGCGACGAGCGCGCAGATCGACGTGAGCGGGGCGGGCATGGCGCAGTCCCTCGTCGGGAGCGGCACTCTGCAGTTCCAGGCGCGGCAGAACGGCGCGATCGACGTCGTCGTGCGCGGCGTCACGGCGCAAGCGTACCGCTTCACGGTCCGCTAGGATGACGGGCCATGAGACGAGCGCCGTCGATCGCGTTCACGGCGCTCCTCGTCGCGTGCTCCGTCTTCAACGAGAGCATGCGCAAGCCGAAGGGCGCTGCGGATGGGGGCGCCGCCGACGGTGGCGCGGCGGCGGGCACATGCGAGCTGTCGCTGCCGCCCGGCAAGCCCGCGGGCGCGTGTGGCGGCGCCGGCGGCGGGGACTACACGGGCGGGCCGGAGGTCGAGCCCAACGACACGACGCCCGAGCGGCTCCTGCTCGCGACGGTCGTGTGCGGCACCATCGGCCCCGGCGACACCGATCGCTTCGTCATCACGCTCGCGGCCGGCTGCTACGAGCTCGCGTTCGTGGCGCAGACGGCGTCCTTCACGATGACGGGGCCCGGCGTCAACGAGGCGCATGCGGGCGCGGCGACGGTGCCGCTCTCGATCGACGCCGGCGATCTCACCGTCGTCGTGACGGGCGCGTCGAGCGAGGCCTACCGCCTCATCGTGCGCTGAGCGGCTCAGAAGCGGAGGCCGACGGCGCGCGTCGAGGCGTCGCCGCCGAGGAGCGGCACTTGCCAATCGGTGAGGAGGGCGAGCACGCCCGTCACGACGCCGAGGCCCAACGCGACGCCGATGAGCGCGTTCGTGCGCGTCTGCTTGTCGAGCCCAACATCGAGGTCCGCGTTCGTGCCCGTCTGGTCCCAGCGGCGCCGCTGCGCGAGCAGATCGAGGCCCGACCACACGGCAACGCCGGTGACTGCGAGCGTCGCGGCACCGGCGACGACGGGGACGATCGGCGGAACGCCATGCGATCGGTGCTCGCCGTACGCCCGAGGCGGGACGCGCGGCGGATGCGGGGAGCTCTCGGCCGGCGGCGACGCGAGCTCCACCACCACAGCCTCGCCCGCGGCGACGCGGACGGTCTTCTGCACGCCGCCCGCGTCACCCCGCGAGGCGACGCGATGCTCGCCGGGATCGACGTACACGAGCGCTCCACCGGCGGTCGGCGCACCGTCGACGGAGACGCGCGCATCGTCCGGCGCCTTGACCGTGAGGCGGCCGAGGTAGCGCTCGATGGTCGCGAGCGCGGCCCTCGCGTCGTCGTGATCCTTCGCCTCGGCGCTCGCGCGGAGGAAGCGCGTGTAGAGGTTCGCCGCCTTCGCCAGCTCTCCGCCGAGGTGGCGCGAGCGCGCGGCGTTCCACAAGGTCGCCAGGCGGGGGGAGGCGGCGTTCGCCTCTTCGAACAGCGCCGCCGCGCGCCCGTAGTCCGTGGCGGCGAAGGCGCGCTCGCCCTCGGCGAAGGCGCGGGCGGCGCGGGCGTTGGCATCGTCGCCGCGGGCGGGCGGTGACGCATGAAGGGCGCTCGCGAACGCGGCGACCGCGACCAGCGCGACGATCGCCCGCGGTGCGCGGGCGTGGATGACTCGACCCGCACGATGCATGCGCGCGCTCCGACGACCGAGTATATACGACAAAGGAGGTTTCCCGTGGACCGGTCCGGTGAGCTCGCGACGGTGCGCAACGCGGACGCCGAGGCGCGCGACGACGAGACCCCCGACACGTTCTCGCTCGTCGTGGTCGAGGGGCCCGACGCCGGCGCCAGCTGCGTCGTGGACGCCTCGTCCCCCGCGCGCGTGCTCGTCGGCAAGAGCCCGATGTGCACGTTCAGGCTGACCGACGAGCAGGTGTCCCGCCGCCACGCGTCGCTACGCCCACAAGGGCGCGGCCTCGTGCTGGAGGACCTGTCCTCCACGAACGGCACGACGATCAACGGCGTCGCGGTGCGGGAAGCGATCCTGCGCGGCGGCGAGGCGCTTCGCGTGGGGCGGACGGTGCTCGCCGTCACGCGCGGCGCGCCGTCGTTCGTCGCGCAGAGCCGCGAGACGTCGTTCGGTCGCGTGCTCGGCGCCAGCCGCGCGATGCGGCGCCTGTACCCCGTGCTGGCGGAGCTCGCGGCGTCCGATCGCCCGGCGCTCCTCGAGGGCGAGACGGGCACCGGCAAGGAGCTCTGCGCCGAAGAGCTCCACGCCCGCTCCCGGCGCGCCGCGCGGCCATTCGCCGTACTCGCCTGCAACGCGCTCCCCGGCGCCGAGATCGCGGAGCGCCTCTTCGGCGACCAAGGGCTCCTGGCCGCCGCCGCGGGCGGCACGGTGCTGATCGACGAGGTCGCCGCGCTGCCGCTCCCCGTGCAAGGCCGCCTCGTGAACGAGCTCGACCCACGCCGCGCGGCCTCGACGAGCACGACGCGTCTGCTCTTCGCCACCCGGCGCGATATCGATCGCGACGTCACCGAAGGCCGATTCCACGAGGACCTGCTCGCCGCGCTCGCGCCCACCCGCGTCGAGCTACCCCCGCTCCGCGAGCGCGCCGGCGACGTCGCGCTCCTCGCGCAGACGTTCTGGAGCGCGCTCCACGTCGAGGAGCCCGAGCGCAGCGCCGCTGAGCTGCCTGCGGACTTCGTACCGCGTTTCGTGCACTACGACTGGCCGGGCAACGTCCGCGAGCTCTCGCGCGCCGTCTCCTCGCGCTTCTTCCTGGGCGAGCTCGCGCCGTGGCGCTCGGCCGCCGACGCGCCGCTCGCGGGGGACGTCGTCTGCGCCGTCCTCGATCGCGAGCTCCCGCTCTCCGAAGCGCGGCGCCTCGTCGTCGACGACTTCGAGCGCCGCTACGTGTCGTTCATGGTGGCGCGTTACGGCAGCACGCGCGACGCGGCGCGGGCCAGCGGAGTGGCGCTCCGCTACTTCCAAGTGCTACGCGCGCGCCTCGAGCGCTGACGCGCCAACCCGCGTCCGCGGCGCCCGACAATCGCTGAAAACCGGTTGGCGCTACACGCCGTCATCGAGCACCGTCGCGCCCGCCGTCGAGATGCGACGACGCGGATGCCGGCGGCGCAGCGACGACGAGCGCGCCTACAGGCACCTTCAACGCGGTCTACTGCGCGGCCAGCCACGAACCGTAAGCGCCCGTTCCGTTGCCTCGCGCGCTCCCGGGAAGCGGCTATGATCGGAAGCATGCGGCTCCTCACCCTTCCCCTCGTTCTCGCATCGCTCCCCCTCCTCTTTTCGGCGGCCTGCGGCAACGCGGGGAAGAGCTCGGCCTTCGGCGACGGCACGAGCAGCGGCGCGAGCGGGACGAGCGGGACGAGCGGGACGAGCGGGACGAGCGGTTCGAGCGGCGCGAGCAGCAGCGGCAACCTGTTCGGCGACGGCGGCAGCAGCGGGACGAGCGGCGCGAGTAGCGGAGGGCCGTGCACGGGCATCCAGTGCAACATTCACCAGTGCCCCGTCGGTGGACACACCACCGTCAGCGGACAGGTCTTCGATCCCGCCGGCAAGAACCCGCTCTACAACGTCGTCGTCTACGTCCCGAACAGCACGCCGCTGCCGTTCACCGACCACGCGACGTGCGACAAGTGCAACACGCTCTACACGGGCAACCCGATCGCGGCGGCCCTCACCGGCGCGGACGGCAAGTTCATCCTGAAGGACGTGCCCGACGGCACCAACGTCCCGGTCGTCATTCAGATTGGCAAGTGGCGGAAGCAAATCGTCCTGCCGACGGTGACCCGGTGCGCCGACACGCCCGTGCCCAAGGCGCTCGCCACGCTTCCCGGCAAGCACGGCCCCGGCGCCGACCTGCCGAAGATCGCGGTCTCCACCGGCGGCGCCGACTCGATCGAGTGCCTGCTCCGGCGCGTGGGGATCGACGACACCGAGTTCGCGCCCGGCGGCACCGACAACCAGCGCGTTCATCTCTTCCAGGGCCTCGACCCGTTCGGCGCCACCAACGGACCGACCTTGAGCGGCGCTCCGGCGAGCTACAACGCCCTGCTCGGGTCGACGGCGTCGCTCCTCAACTTCGACATCCTCATCTTGTCCTGCGAAGGGGACGAGAACGCCGCACCGAAGGACGCGCTCATCAAGGGGCTCACCGACTACGCGGACCAGGGGGGCCGCGTCTTCGCGTCGCACTACCACTACTACTGGTTCAACCACAGCGCGGCGTGGACCCCGACCGCGCAGTGGTCGCCGGGCGGCAACGCGATCTTCGGCAACGTCACCGGCGACATCAACACCGGCTTCCCCAAGGGAGCCGACTTCAAGACGTGGCTCGGCAACGTCGGGGCGCTGACGGGCGGCGTGCTGCCGATTCAGCAGGCCAAGCACAACGCGGACGTCACCGCCGCCAACACGATGAGCGAGCCGTGGATCACGGTCACCGGCGGCGGCACCGCGACGCAGTATTTCACGTTCAACACGCCGATCGGCACCGCCCCCGACGCCCAGTGCGGCCGCGCGGTGTACAGCGATCTCCACGTCGGCGGCGCGTCGAACGACTACGGCGCGGGTGGCGGCTTGACCTCGAGCGGCAAGTTCCCGAGCGGGTGCACCAGCGGCGACCTGTCCCCGCAAGAGAAGGCCCTCGAGTTCATGCTCTTCGATCTGTCGTCGTGCGTGCAGCCGGACAACCTCCCGCCCGCGCCGCCGCCGATCGTCAAGTAGAGGAGCGAGTAGCAAGTCGCGCCGTGCCACGTGTCGAGCCACGCGCCGAAGATGAAGTTCACGCGTTGAGCGAGACTCGCCGGGCTCGGATTGAGCGCGCTCGCCGCGCCCGCACCCGAGCCCGCGCGGAGTTGACTAGAAGCCGTTTCCGACGACGGTGTCTTGATTCGGCGTCGTCGAGGTCGGGTCGCCCGCGATGCCCGGGTGGCCGCGGCCGTCCGTCCAGACGGCGTACGCGCTGCCGGTCGAGTCGACGGCGACGCCCGTGTAGTCGCCGATGAAGCTGCCCGAAAACTGCACGTACGGGTTCTGCGACTGCGTCGAGACGCGCGTCTCGCTCGCGTAGCCGTCCGTCGAGCTGCTGAGCGCGTAGTCGATGCAGACGGGGTTCAGATCGACGTACACGACCGGCGAGGCCGGGTAAGTCGGGTCGCTATTGTTCAGGAACCCGCGCCCGCACGAGTGATCGGTGGCCGTGGGCACGGCCGAGAAGTCGCGCGTGTAATAGCCGACGACCGTGCGCCCGTGGTTCGCGGCGACCGCGGGGAAGACCTTGTCGCCGCCCGAGGTGATCGTCCGCGGCGCGGTCCACGTCGTCCCGTCCGTCGAGGTGACGAGCTTCACCTGGTTGTTGGTCAACCCGCTGAATGAAGCCGCGCCCGCCGCGCACCCGGCGTTGCCCTGGTCGTCCGCCCACGCGACCGCGAGGCCGCCGGTGGTCGGGTCGATCCCGAGGGACGGGAAGCTGTTGACGCGGAACTGCTCGTAGCTGAGCCGCGCGCGGCCCTGCGAGAGGTTCAGCGGGTAGCAGCCGACGTCGTCGTAGACGCGGCCGATCTCGGTGTTGGTGAAGGTCTTGCCGCCGTCAGTCGACCGCGCCACCACCGTCGCGTCCTTATTGAAGTCGCCCGCCTGGTTGCCCTCGTAGGCCACGTAGACGGTCCCGTCGGGTGCGACCGCGGGCGACGAGCCCTGGTCGTAAGGGTGCGCCGCGTCGCTCACGCCGACCATGTCGGACCACGTCGCGCCGTAGTCGTGCGACACGGACGCGACGATGTTGGACGACACGTAGTTGCCTTTGCTGTCGTTCTTGAAGAGCGTCCACGTCACGTAGACGTCGCCGTTGGGCCCCGCCGCGATCCACTCTTTGTCGTTGAAGAACAGGTTGCTGCTCTCGTAGTGGACCATCACCGGGGCGCCCCATGTCGCGCCGCCGTCGCGCGACGCCGCCACCGCGACCCCGCTCGGGGTGTGCGTGGTGAAGCTGAAATCGTAGACGAGCGCGGCGTAGTACAAGGTGCCGTTCGGCGCGAAGGACAAGACCGGATCGCCGCCCGCCTGCACGTGGGTGAAGAGCCCAGACGCGCCCGAGGCCGGGTCCCAGCCCGGGAGCGCGACGTTCGAGAACTGGTGGCCGCCGTCGGTGCTCACGTAGACCTGCGCCTGGAAGCCCGCGCGATAATCGTTCGCCGAGGTGACGACGTTGCGCTCGTTGGTCGGGTTGATGGCGAGGTTCTGCTCGTTCTGCGGTCGAAAGCACTTCGCGCCGTCGACGTACGTTTGCGCCGTGTCGTTCACGATGGCGTCGGCGTTGCGGCCCGTGATCGGCGAATAGAGCGTGGTGGATGTGAAGGGCGCGCGCCGGCAGAGCGAGAAGTAGGTGAGGCGGTTCGGCTCCGGGTGCGCCGCTGCGGCCGCCTCGAAATCGCTCGGCGTGAAGAGCGAGTCGTCGCCCCCCCGGGCGGCGGCCGCCTTGTCGGGGCCCAGCGCTCGGAAGTGGTCTTGGTTGGAGAGCGCCGCGGACGTGGCGCCCACCGGCAGGTCTCGCGGGGCGTCGCCGCACGCGACGGCCGCCAGCGTGGCGATCGACAAGAAGATGGACGTGCGCTTGAGCATGTGGATTCTCCTGCGACCCGGCCGAAGCCGCGCCGAGTTTTGACTTCGTCCCTGTGGTGGGAGCACCTACCACACTGACGACCGGCCGCAACTGCCGCTCCACCCCACGAGGTTGCCACCGGCGACGGAGGTGTATGCGAACGCCGCGAGCGCCGCGCTTCCATTCGACTGGCACCGCGGCGGCGCGGACACGGTGATCGGCGACACACCAAGAAAGCTCGCGCACTCGCGGGCGCGCCACGTAGCTGGAGAGCATTTTGCACGCCGAAGCTCCATGCGAGTCCTCGGCGTGGGAGACGACAACGAGCTCGGCGACATGTACCTCCGTTTGCAGGACGGGGGCCACGAGGTCCGCGTGTTCGTGGGCG
>JAYVXL010000915.1:0-9892 GCA_043785185.1 Myxococcales bacterium | reverse complement strand
CTTGGCGAGGAAGGGACCCGCGGAGGCGGACGTATCTGGGAGCACGCGTTACATACGGATTCGTATGTAACGAAGGAGACGCATCCCCCATGGCCTCGCGCCCGCTCGCCACGCTCCTCGCCTTCGCGCTCGCCCTCGACCTCGTCGGCGCGCCCGGCGTCGCGCGCGCGGACGTCGCCGCGTCGCCGCCCGCCCCGCCGGCCGCCCCGTGCTGCGCCGAGGTGTCCGAGGTGAAGGATGGCCTTCGCGCCTACTACGCCTCGGAGAAGACGACCGCGTACATCTTCGTCGGCGTCGGCGCAGCGTCGGCGGCCGCGGGCGCGAGCCTGCTCGCAGTGCCGCGCGACCTCACGCGCGGGCTTGGCGCGTCGCTGCTCGCCTTCGGCGTCCTCGAGGCGGCGGGCGCGGCGTTCTACGCGTTCCAAGTGGACGCGGAGATCGACCGCTACGGCGCGACCCTCGCGCGTGATCCGGCCGCGTTCAAGCGCGACGAGCTCGCGCACATCCAAGGCACGACGTCGCGCACCACGCTCTACCGCGCGAGCGAGCTCGCCCTCGTCGCGGGCGGCGCAGGCGTCGCCGCGTACGGGTTCTCGAAGGGCCAGGACACGTGGAAGGGCGTCGGCATCGGCGTCGCGGCCGAGGCGCTCACGTTCTTCGTGCTCGACTCGTTCGGTGCGGCGCGCGCGCGCGCGTACGAGGGGGAGATCCAGCGCTTCGCGCCGAAGGTCTCGCTGCAGCTCGGCGCATCGGGGCAGCCCGCGGGCGTCGCGCTCGGCGGCCTATTTTGAACATTTTGAAAGGTTCGTCCGGGCGCGTCAGCGTCTCTTCGCGGCTGCGCAAGGCGTCGAGCTCGCTCCGGTACGGCATCTCCCCCGTTACACGCGAGGGGGGCCGCGCATTCCCCGCGAACGCCGGCGGAATGCGCGCAGGCGCGCCAGGCGTACTGTCCCTCGTGCTCACCGCCTTCCGCGCGTTCCGCACCTTCGTCGCCGCACACCCGGCCTTACTCCGGTGGGCCGCGCGCACGCTCGGCGTCGCCGCGCTCGGCGTCGCCGCGTGCAACCTCGCCGTGCTCCTCGGCGGCACGCCGTTCGCCGCGCGCCTTCGCGACGGAGAGAAGGCCGACTGCATCCTCGTCCTCGGCGCGCGTGTCTACGCCGACGGGACGGTGTCGCCGGTGCTCGAGGACCGCTTGCAGACCGGTCTGCGCCTCTACCGCGAAGGGCGCGCCTCGCGCATCCTGGTCTCGGGCGATCACGGCGGCCGCGACTACGACGAGGTGAACGCGATGCGCCGCTGGCTCGAGTCGCGCGGCGTGCCGGCCGCGGACATCTTCCAGGACCACGCCGGGCTCGACACGTACAGCTCGCTCGCGCGCGCGCGCGACGTCTTCGGCGCGCAGCGGGTGCTCGTGGTGACGCAGCGGTTCCACCTGCCCCGCGCGCTGTTCATCGCGCGGCGGCTCGGCCTTCAGGCGGACGGCGCGGCGGCGGATCTGCGCGTCTATCGGGGGGCGGCGTACTGGGAGGCGCGCGAAGTCGCGTCGCGGACGCGGGCGTTCGTCGACGTCGCGGTGGGGCGGAGGCCGCGGCACCTCGGCGTGGGGATTTCGCTCGCGGGGGATGGGCGGGCGACGCGGGGCTAAATGGACGAGCGCGAGCGCGAAGCGTGGGCGAAGCGGCGTCCTCAGGGCGCCACTGCCGCGGCGGAGTCCCACGCCGCGGGCTCGCCGCTGAGCGCCGTCCACCACGCGGCGAGCTCCGGCGGAAGCGGCGCGACGACGTCGAGCCCGCACGCGGCGACGCGCCCGCAGTGGAGCGCGACGCGACCGAGCGCGAGCACCCGCCCGCCCGGCAGCGTCAGCCGCGCCGGACCGCCGTACGCGCGGTCGCCGAGCAGCGGCGCTCCCGCGTGCGCCGCGTGGACGCGGAGTTGGTGCGTGCGGCCCGTCTCCGGCGCGAAGGCGAGGAGCGCCTGCCCGCCGGGCGCCGTCGCCACGACGGCGTAGCGCGTTCGGGCGTCGGTGGCGTCGCGCCCCCCAACCTCGCGCCGCCGCGGGTCCTTGGCCCGGCCGATGCGTGCGTCCCAGACGCCGCGGTCGGGCGTCGGCGCACGCGCCGCGAGCGCGACGTACCGGCGGACGTACGCCCCGTCTTCGCGCGCCCTCTGCATGCGCGCGGCGGCGTCCTTGGAGAGGGCGAAGACGACGACGCCGCTGACCTCGCGATCGAGCCGCGACGTCGGGTGGACGCTCGCCACGGGCAGCCCAGCGATGCGCGCCGCGTGCGCGAGGAGCGCGTGCGCAGCGCCGCCGTGATCGGGGATGGTCGGGATGCCCGCGGGCTTGCCGAGCGCGAGGAGATCACCCGCGCGCGCGAGCACGAGGACCTCCGCGCCCGCATCGGCCGGCGGCGCGAGCGAGACTTCGTCGCCCGGGGCGACGAGGAAGCCTGCATCTTGCACACGTTTTCGACCGACGAAGACGCGGCCTTCGGAGATCGCGGCGGGATCACCCACCAACGCCGGCAGCGCCGCCAGCGGCCCCGCGGCGTCGACGCGCCACCGCTTCATGGCGTCACGCCTTGCCGAGCCGCTCGACGACGCCGCGGTCGCCGTCGACGCGGATCAGCTCCCCCGTCTTGAGCGCGCGGGTGACGCCCGGCACGTTGACGACGCTCGGGACGCCGAACTCGCGCGCGACGACCGCCGCGTGGGAGAGCGGGCCGCCGAGCTCGGTCACGACGCCGGCGGCGAGCGGGAAGAGCGGCGTCCAGCCTACGTCGGTCGTATGGACGACGAGGATCTCGCCGGGCTGCAGCTCCCCCATGTGGTCGGGGCCGAGGAGCACGCGCGCCCTCCCCTCGACGACGCCGCCCGACGCCGGGAGGCCGCGCAGCGTGTCGCCGCTCGCCGGCGGCAAGACGACGGGGGGCGGCGCGCCGGTGAACGTCGGGGGCGGGTCCGGCCGCGCCTGGTCGCGCGCGAACTCCGCGCGGCGCGCCCGCACGAGCGGCGCCAAGTCGGTGCGCGACGTCTTGAGCGCGTGGACGAGCTCGTCGACGGTGAAGAAAAAGACGCTCGGGATCTGCGCGACCTGCGCGCCAGTCTTCACGAGCGCGTGCTGGTCCGCGGCGAGGTCCGGCGACAAGCGCAGCAGGCGGCGGTCGGCGTCGAGCGCGGCCTCGCGGAGCATGCCGAGCACGCGCGTCACCCACGTGCGCATGCGCTCGCGCAGGCGCGCAGACTTCTGCGCGCGCGCGACGAGGTGCCGCACCACCGTCTGCTCGACGAGCGACAGGCGCGGGAGGAGCTTCGCCATCTCGGCGTCGGCCTGCGCCTTCGCGCGGAGGATCTGCGCCTCGAGGTCGCGCGCCTCGCCGCGGAGCGACACGCGCACCATCGTGAGCACGGGGCGCGGGTCTTCGCGCCAACGCGGCGTCGACAGCTCGGCCTCGCGCACCGCGCGATCGCCGTAGAGCTCGAAGTAGGTCTGCAGCGCGCGCCGCGTGGGTCCGTCGGGCACGGCGTCGAGCCCCACGGTCCCCTCCTTCTCGAGCGCCGCGCGCGCGTCGGGCTCGCGCCGCGCGAGCGCCACGACGCGCAAGACCCCGATCGCAGGCCGCGCGCTCTCGAGATCGCGAATGCCGCTCGTCAGTCCCTGCGCGAGGCGCTCGGCGCCGATCGGCGCGACGCGCGAGAGCAGCATCTTCAGCGCGAGGTGCGTGCCGAGCGCGCTCGACGCGCACGTCAGCATCACGTGGCCGGTGCGCTCGAGGAGGCCCTGCAGCTCGCGCAGCGTGCGCGCCAGGCCGTCGTCCGGCAAAATGGCCAGATCGAGCGCGCTCTGAATTCGCTGCTGCTTCTCGGCGAACGCTTCGAAGCGGGCGACCTCGTCGTCGAGCCGCACCTGCTCCTTGAGCAGGCGCGTCGCGGTGAGCGGCAGGCGCGCGTAGAAGCTGCGGCGCGAGACGTCGGCGACCTGCAGCGCGAGCTCGTCGCCCCCCGCGCCGCCGCCGAGCTCGACGAGCGTGCGCGGGTCGAGCCACGGCACTTGCGCGGCGATGCGCATGAACTGCGACAGGTTCAAGTAGAAGCGCCCGTAGACGTTGCCGACGAGGCGCGCGTTCTTGGGCACCGCGCAGCCGAGCGCGGCGAACGCGCTGCGAAAGCCGGTGTCGCTGAAGGACCCGGCGATCGACCACGTGAGCGGCGTCGCCACGCCGGGCAGCGCCTCACCGACGTTTGCGTTGCTCCAGACCGTCGTCTCGTCGCCGCCCTCGGGGAAGCCGCGGCCGGTGATGGGCCGGGCTTGAACGATCCACGTGCGCGCGTCGTCGCACGCGAACTCGACGTCCCACGGCACGCGCTCCAGCTTCTCGAGGCGCAGCGCGATCTCGGCGAGCTCGACGAGACGCGCGTCGGAGAGCGCCGGCGCGTCAGGGTCCGCGACGGCGATGTCGGCGAGCCCGTCCAGCGTGACGACGGTCGCCTTCGTTTTCCGGGCGATCGTCGCTTCCAGCGTGCGGCCGCGCGCGTCGATGCGGAGCATGTCGGGGGTCGCGACGCCGTCGACGACGGGCGCGCCGAGGCCGAAGCCCGCGTTGATGATGCGCTCGTCGCCGCTGCCGCTCCGCCGGTCGGGCGCGCGCGTGAACATGACGCCGGCCGCGCGCGCCTCGACGATGCGCTGCACGACGACGGCCATGCCGACGTCCTTTACGCCGCGGGCGGCGAGGTACGCGAGCGCGCGGCCCGACGCGATCGACGCCCACACCGCGCGCACCGCGGCCACGAGCGCCTCGACGCCGCGCACGCCGAGGCGCGTCTCGGCGAGCCCGGCCATCGACACGAGCGCGCCGTCCTCGCACGTCGCGCTCGAGCGCACCGCCAGGCCCCACGGACACGTGCGCTCGACGCGGCGCCACAGGTCCGCGAGCTCGGCCTCGAGGCCCTTCGGGAGCGGCGCGCCGAGGATCTCCTGCCGCGCCTCCGCCGCGCGCGCGTATCCCGCGCGACCGGCCGCCGCGCGCAGGAGTGAGCGCGGCTCGCACCCTGGCGACAGCTCACGGATCGCCGCCTCGAACGACTCCTGCGGGATGACCCACCCCTCGGGCACCGCGAAGTCGTTCTTGAGGAGCCACGCCAGGCCCGCCGCTTTGCCGCCCACGACGCGCGGGTCGGCGCGCTTTTTCGCGAGCGACTCGAGCGAAAGCAAGGTCACGCGGTCACCACCCAAGCCGAGAGCATGATCGGCGGGATCATACACCCAAGCGTCGCGCCGGCCCGCGAGAGCGAGATGGAGGGCGGGAGGTCGACCCCCATCATCGAGACGGGTGGCGTTCACGGCCAGAATGCAGAATGCTTGTGACGATGGCGTTCAGCGCGAGGTTGGCGTGCGCGGCGGGACTGAGCCTCGCGCTCGGAGTTGGCGTCGGGGGTGGACTCGGGGGCTGCGGAGGCGGCTCGGACAGCGGCAACGCGTACGGGGGCGACGCGGCCGCGGAGGCGTCGCCCGACGCGGAGGGCAGCCCGACGGGCGACGGAGGCGGCGACGCCGCCAAGGACGCGGCCTTGCCCCCGCCGCTCGTGACGCCCATCAAACACGTCATCGTCATCGTGAAGGAGAACCACACCTTCGACAATTTCTTCGGCACGTTCCCGGGCGCCGAAGGGACGACGAAGTGCGTGACGTCGACCGGCACGATCGACTGCCCGCACGCGCCCGACAAGCCGCGCGACCTCTGCCACCTCCACGACTGCGCGCTCAACGACTGGAACGGCGGCAAGATGAACGGCTGGGACCAGAACCCCGACACGAGCCGCAACGGCGACAACCTCGCGTACGCGCAGTACCACGAGGACGACATCCCGAACTACTGGAGGTACGCGCGCCACTTCACGCTCGCCGATCACTTCTACGCGAACATGCTCGGCCCGAGCTTCCCGGGGCACACGTTCTTCCTCGCGGCGCAGGCCGGCTGGGCGGTCGGCAACCCGCCGACGGACATCAGCCTCTGGCCGCCCAAGGTGCACCCGTACTGGGGCTGCGACGAGACCGCGGGCGACACGTGCCCCGTGCTGGATCAGGCGTCCTGCACGATCGTGCAGAAGAAGCCGTGCTTCGACATCCCGTCCTTGCCCGACATCCTCCCCGGCGACATCGATTGGCGCTTCTACGGGAGCGACTGGTACGTGCTCGGCGAGACGTGGTCGATGTTCGACGCCATCAAGCCGATCCGCTACGGCGCCGGCTGGAAGAAGGTCGTGAACACGAGCGAGTTCGACAAGGACATCGACGCCAAGAGGCTGCCGGCGGTCTCGTGGCTCGTCGATCAAGATCTGGCCGACGAGCACCCCGGCTACGGGATCAGCCTATGCACCGGCGAGAATTGGACGGTGCAGAGGATCAACAAAGTCATGCAGAGCGAGTACTGGAAGGACACGGTCATCCTCTTCACGATGGACGACTTCGGCGGCTGGTACGACCACGTCCCGCCGCCCCGTCAGTACGGCTGCGACCCCGCGCACCCCTACGGCCTCGGCTTCCGCCTTCCGATGATCATCATCTCGCCGTACGCCAAGGAGGGGTTCGTCTTCAAGGAGACGAGCGAGCAGGCGAGCACCGTGCGCTTCATCGAGCGCATCTTCAACACCGTGCACACGCTCGGCGAGATCGATCCCGCGGCCCAGGACACGAACGCCAACGATCTCTTGAACGCGTTCGATTTCAACCAAAAGCCGCTGCCGCCGCTCGTCCTCCAGCCTCGAAGCTGCCCCTGAGCGCGCGCCGCTCGCGCGGGCGCCAGCGCGCTTGTAGACTCGGGAGATGGGAGACCCGCGGGCGCTCGGCACGGACGCGACCACGCCGGCTGGCGTGGAGACCGGAGCGAGCGAGGCATCGACGCATGCGCCGCGGAAGCTGGCGGGGCGCTACGAGATCCTCGGCCTCCTCGGCGCCGGCGGGATGGGGAGCGTCTACCGCGCGCGCGACACCGCGCTGGGCGAGCTCGTCGCGCTGAAGATTCTGAAGAAGGAGCTCGTCGCGGTGCCCGGCATGCTCGAACGGTTCCGTCAGGAGGTGAAGCTCGCGCGACGGGTGACGCACCCCAACGTCGCGCGCACGTTCGACATCGGCTCCGACGAGGGCGACTGCTTCCTCACGATGGAGCTCGTCGACGGCGCGCCGCTCAGCGCCGACCTCGCGCGGCACGGCCGTCTGACGATGACGGCGCTCGTCGCGCTGGCGCGGCCGATATGTGCGGGGCTCGCGGCCGCGCACGCCGCGGGCGTCCTTCACCGCGATCTGAAGCCGGAGAACGTCCTCGTCGGGCGCGACGGGCGCGTCGTCATCACGGATTTCGGCGTCGCGCGGGGGCTCGAGCCCGCGGACGCGGGCCGGACGTTCGGCGGGGTCGTCGGCACGCCTGCGTACATGGCGCCCGAGCAAGTCGAGGGGCGACGCGACCTCGACGCGCGGTGCGACGTCTACGCCCTCGGCGCGATGCTGTTCGAGTTGGCGACCGGCCGGCAAGCGTGGTCGGGCGAATCGGCGGTGTCGGTCGCCGCCGCGCGCCTCCTTCAACCGCCGCCGGACCCGCGCGCCTTCGCGCCGGAGATGCCCGAGGCGGCGGCCGCGGTGATCCTGCGCTGCATGGCGCGCGATCGCGACGCGCGCTACGCGTCGGCGGACGAGGTCGCGCAGGCGCTCTCCGGCTTCGGTGCGCCCACCGGCGCCATCGCCGCGGCGCCCGCCCCGAGGCCCACGATCCTGCCGCAAGACGACGGCCTCGACGAGTCGGGCCGCAAGACGCTCGCGGTGCTCCCCATCGCCAACCTCGGCGCCGAAGAGGACGCGTACCTCGCCGACGCGCTCTCCGACGACGTCATCGATCTCCTCAGCACGGCGCGCGGGCTGCGCGTGCGCCCGCGGAGCGTGGCGGCGCGATTCGCCGGGCGCGGGGTCGACCCGCGTGAAGCCGGGCGGGCGCTCGGCGTGCAGGTCGTCGTCGAGGGCTCGGTGCGGCGCATCGGCGCGCTGCTCCGCATCCAGGTGCGCGTCGTCACCGTCGCCGACGGCTTTCAGCTGTGGGGAAAGCGCTTCGACCGCGCGCCCGCGGAGTTCTTGTCCGTCGGCGACGACGTCGCGAGCGCGATTTGCGAGGTCCTGTCGATCGACGCGCGCGCGCCGGCCCGCGCCGCGCCGACCGACGCCACCGCGCTCGACCTTTACATGCGCGGCCGCCACCAGCTCCACCGCGCGTGGTTCTCGGCGAACGCGGGCGCCGTCGAGCTGCTCGAGCAAGCGTACCGCCGCGCGCCGAAAGACGCGCGCATCGTCGCCAGCTACGCGCTCGCGCTCGTGCAAAAGTTCTCGTACATGGAGGCGCCGGGCCTCGACGACGAGGCGCTCGCGCGTGTCGAGGAGGCGCTCGCCCTCGACCCCGACCTCGCCGAGGCGCGCGTGGCCCTCGCCATGCTGCACATCCACCGCGGCGAGACGGTGACCGGCGCGCGGCAGCTGCGCCTCGCGCTCTCGCGCGCGCCGGCGGTGCCCGCCGGGCTCGACTGGAAGGGGCGCCTCCTCATCGAGTCGGGCGACCCGCGCGAGGGCATCGCGCTGCTCGAGCGCGCGCTCGAGCTCGAGCCGCAGCTCGGCCACGTTCGCTCGAGCGTCGCCCGGACGCTCGCGCTGCTTGGGGACTGGGCGGCGTCGGACGAGATGCTCTCGGAGATCCCAGCCAACCCGCACGACGCGACGCTGACGTGGATGACGCGCTCTCGCCTCGTGATGTGGCGGCAGGACCCCGCGCTCAGCCGCGCGCTCGAAGAGGAGTTCCTCGCGCGCGGCACGATGGTGGCCGAGCCGCACCGCACGAGCATCCGCTACATGGCGAGGGCCGTCGCGCGCGACGCCTCGACGGAGGAGGTCCTCGCCGAGTTCGGGCGCACCCTGCCGCAGACCGCGCGCGTGCCGCGGCGCGGAATGTTCTTCGCGCAGATTCGCACCGAGGTGCTCAGCACGGTCGGCGACCTCGCGCGCGCCAAGCAGATGCTCCACGACGCCGACGGCTACGGCCTGAACGACGTCCTGTGGTTCGAGCGCTGCCCGCTGCTCACGCCTCTGAAAGAGGATCCCGAGGTCCGCAGCATCGGCGCGCGCGTGGCCGGTCGTGCGGCGCGGATCGTCGAGGCGCTCGAGGGGCGTTGACGGCTACGCCCGCCGCAGCGCGCGATCGTGCCACGCGAGCAGCTCGTAGCTGCCGGGGCCGCGGTTGAATGCGTAGTCGTGCGGCCCGGGGACGTCGCCGAAGTCGTGCGCGACGCCCGCGGCGCGCCACGCCTGCGACAGCCGGGTGATTGGGCCGTTGTAGTAGTCGTCGTGGCTCGTGAGGAGGCGGAGCGCGAGCTTCGGCCGCTTCTTGCGCGCGGCGCGCGCGAGGTCTACCCACTCGAGCGCCTGATCCTCGAAGACCGCCGGCTGCAGCCCGCCCACCGCGCCGAACGCCTCGGGGAACGAGAGGCCCACGCGCAGCGCCGTCGCGCCGCCGAGCGACACGCCGTCGATCCCCGTCGCCTCGAGCGACACGATCGCCGGCGTCTCGCTGCGCACGCGTGGCAGCAGCACGTCGATCAGCCATCGGCCGTATGCGCGCACGTCGCGGAACGTACGGAGGTCGAAGTCGGGCACGTACGGACATGCGACGATGAGGCCGCCGAAGGGCCGCGCGGCGAGGTCCGCGTTCAGTTGCCCGAGGCGCGCGTCGTCGACGAAGCCCTCGAGGTCCTCGCCGGTGACGGGCGGCGACGCGATGCGCTCGATCGCGCGGGTGAGCGCGTAGTCGCGCGGCCAGCCGAACGCGCCGCGGTCGGGGCCCTTCAGCGCCTCGCC
>JAYVXL010000914.1:0-9898 GCA_043785185.1 Myxococcales bacterium | reverse complement strand
CGCGCATCCGCGAGGCGAGCGCGATGCTCGGCCTCGACGCGCTCTTGGATCGCCTGCCCAAGCAGCTCTCCGGCGGCCAGCGCCAGCGCGTCGCCATGGGCCGCGCGATCGTACGGCGCCCGTCGATCTTCCTCTTTGACGAGCCGCTCTCCAACCTGGACGCCGCGCTCCGCGCGGAGGTGCGCGTGGAGATCCGGCGCCTGCACGACCGCCTGGGCGCGACGACGCTCTACGTCACCCACGATCAGGTGGAGGCGATGACGCTCGCCGACACGCTGTGGGTCATGAACCAGGGCCTCGTCGAGCAAAAGGGCAAGCCGCTCGAAGTGTACGAGCGCCCGCGCAGCAAGTTCGTCGCGACGTTCCTCGGCTCGCCGCAGATGAACCTCGAGTCGGGCGTCCTCGTGACGAAGGACGGCGCGACGTTCGCCGAGGGCGGCGGCCTCTCGGTGAAGGTCGACGAGGACCGCTTCAAGGGCGCCCTCTCGGCGGGCCGCAAGGTCGTCGTGGGCGTCCGGCCGCACGATTTCGAGCCGGCGGGCGGCGGCGCGGCGGCGTGCGAGCTCAAGGTCGAGATCGTCGAGGCGCTCGGCTTCGAGGCGTTCGCGCACGGCTGGCTGCGCGCGAGCGGCCCGCGCGTCATCGCGCGCATGGGCGCGGAAGAGGCGCGCCGCGTGAAGACCGGCGACACGCTGCCGCTCGCGGTCGACAAGACGAAGGTGCACCTCTTCGATCCCGAGTCCGGGCTCGCGCTCGACGCGAGGTAGCCCATGGCGCGGGTCGTCTTCGCCGCCCTCGCGGCCCTCGCGCTGCTCCTCGGGGTCTCGCGCGCGCGCGCCGACGGCGCGGCAGTCGCCGAGACCGTCGTCGTGTGGCACGCGTACCGCGGCGACGAGGAGGCGGCGCTCATCGCCGTGGCGAGGGCCTACGAGCGCGCGCACCCGGGCGTCGCGATCGATCTGCTGGCGATCCCGCACGACGCGTACAGCTCGAAGCTCGGCGCCGCCGTCCCGCGCGGGCACGGGCCCCACGTCTTCATCGACCCGCACGAGCGCCTCGGCTTCTACCAGCGCGAGCGGATCGCGGCGCCGATCGGCGACGGCTTGAGCGCGGCCACGCGCGCGGGGCTCGATCCCGACGCGCTCCGCGCCGTCACGATCGACGGCGTCCCGTACGGCGTACCGCTCGCCGGCAAGGCGCTCGTCCTCTTCGTGAACGACGCGCTCATGGACAAGGCGCCGCGCACGATGGAGGAGCTCGCCGCGCGCAAGGTGCCCGGCGGCTACCCGCTCGCGTACGAGTCGACGAGCGCGTTCTTCCACGCGCCGTTCATGCACGCGTTCGGCGCGCGCATGCTGGGCGACGACGGGCGCTTCGCGTTCGTGGGCGACGCGGCCGCGCGCTCGCTCGAGTTCGTGCGCGCGCTGTCCCGCGCGGGCGCCGTGCCCGACGAGGCGAGCGGCGCGCTCGTAAAACAGCTATTTTTGTCGGGCAAAGTCGCCGCCGTCATCAGCGGGCCGTGGCTCGCCGGCGAGCTGCGTGAGGAGACGACGGGCCTGCACTACCACACCGAGCCGCTCCCGATTCTCGGCGCGACGGGGCAGCCCATGCGCCCGTACGTCACGATCGAGGCGGCGATCGCGACGCCGCACGCGACGCCGGCCGCGCGCGCGTTCGCCGGCTGGCTCGCGAGCCGCGAAGCGAGCGTCGTGCGCGCGAAGCTGGGCCGGCAAGCGGTGGCGACGCTGAGCGCGTGGGACGATCCGCAGATCAAGGACGACCTCGAGCTCCGCAGCTTCCGCGAGGCGGCGCGCACGGGCGTCGTCATGCCGGCGACGCCGGAGATGCGCGCGGCGTGGGTCCCGGCGAACCAGGCGATCCTGAAGGCGCTGCGCGGCGACATGGAGCCGAGAGACGCGCTCCTCCAGGCGCAGCACCGCTGGGAGGACACGATGCGCCCGCCGCCGCCGCCCGCGTCGCCGGGCCCCGGGCTCGCGCTCGGGGGGCTCGTGCTCCTCGGCCTCGCGGCGCTCGCCGTGAGGCGCGCGCGCGCGCCAGGCTTCGCCGCGGAGCTCCGGGCCTCTTGGCCGGCGTACAAATACGTCGCGCACGCGGCGATCACAGTGGCGCTGCTCGTCGTCTTCCCGCTCGCGGCCGGCGCGCTCACCTCGCTCTTCGCGGGCACGCGCGACGCCCCCGTCTACGTCGGCCTCGCCAACTACCTGACGATCCTGACGGCGCGCGGCGGCGAGCTCCTCGGCCACGGCTCGTTCTACCTGACGCTCATCGTCACGGTCGTCTGGACGGTCGTGAACGTCTCGCTTCACGTCGGCATCGGCCTGGCGGTCGGCTCGGCGCTCTCGCGCACCTGGATGCGCCTGCGCGCGGTCTACCGCGTCCTCCTCATCTTGCCGTGGGCGGTGCCGTCGTACGTGACCGCGCTCGCGTGGAAGGGCATGTTTCATCGACAATTCGGCGCGATCAACGCCATCCTCGCCTGGCTCGGCGCCGCGCCGGTGTCGTGGTTTTCGCACTTCAGCACCGCGTTCGCGGCGAACGTCGCGACGAACGTGTGGCTCGGCTTTCCGTTCATGATGGTCGTCACGATGGGCGCGCTCACGTCGATCCCGAAGGACGTGCTCGAGGCCGCCGAGGTCGACGGCGCTACGCGCTGGCAGCGCTTCCGCCTCGTCACGATGCCGCTGCTCCGCCCCGCGCTCCTCCCCGCCGTCGTGCTCGGCGCGGTGTGGACGTTCAACATGTTCAACGTCGTCTTCCTCGTCTCCGGCGGCGAGCCGGACGGCGCGACGGACATCCTCGTGAGCGAGGCGTATCGCTGGGCCTTCACGAAGGACGCGCAGTACGGCTACGCGGCGGCGTACGCCGTCCTCATCTTCGGCCTGCTCGCGGTGTCGTCGCGCGTCATGTCGAGGCGCCTCGGCGAGCCGGAGGCGGCATGAACGAGCGCCGCCCGCCGCGCGCCGAGGTCCTCGCGGTGCACGCGCTCGTGCTCCTCGCGGTCGCGTTCGCGGTGTATCCGCTGCTCTGGGTCATCGCGCTCGCGCTCTCGCCGTCGGGGATGCAAGGCGGCGCGCTGCCGATTCCCAAAGATCCGTCGCTCGACAATTTCGTCCGCGTGGTCGGCGGCGGCGGCGGCGCCAAGGCGTGGCTGTTCGCGACGCAAACCGCCAACTCGCTCGTCGTGTCGCTGCTCACCGCGTTCACGGCAGTGGCCATCGCGACGCCCGCTGCCTACGCGCTCGCGCGGTTCAAATTCGTCGGCCAGCGGACCGGCATGCGCACGCTCCTCGCGACGCAGATGTTCCCCGCGGTCGCGAGCGCGGTGCCGCTGTACCTCCTGCTCGACACGCTGAACCTCCTGGACACGCGGGCGGGGCTCGTCCTCGTCTACGCGTCGACGGCCGTGCCGTTCGCGATCTTCCAGCTGCGCGGCGCGTTCCTCTCGATCCCCGTCGACATCGAAGAGGCCGCGATGGTGGACGGCGCGACGCGCACGCAGGCGTTCTTCAAGGTCGTCCTGCCCGCGGCGCGGCCGGCCATCGCGGTGACGGCGCTGTTCGCGTTCATGGGCGCGTGGAACGAGTTCATCCTCGCCGCGACGATCCTCTCGCGCGAGAGCGCGTTCACGCTACCGGTGGTCTTGCAGAAGTTCGTCGGCGAGCACGACGCGGCGTGGGGTCCGTTCGCGGCGGGGGCGATCCTCGTGAGCGTGCCGGTCATGGCGCTCTTCTACGTGGCGCAGCGGCAGCTCGTCAGCGGGCTTACGGCGGGCGGCGTGAAGGGGTAGGAGCCTGTCCCGCGCGCGCCGAAAAGTTGCCCGCGCGCGCGCGCGGCGCGAGGCTCGGCGGATGGCCCGTCGCTCTGCTCCGTTACCCGCCAAAAATCGCCGAAAGACGCCGGATCGGCGCGCCGTCGCCGACCGGCGCGAGCTCCCGCCGCGACCCGAGGGGCGCCGCTTGAACGGCGGCAGGCGCGAGGGCGACCCGAAGGCGGCGTGACGCGCAAGCGGGTGGTGGCGCGGGCGCGCGGGCGCGGTATGGGTAAGCGATGCGCTTTGGCGGCACCACGGTGGACGCGTGACCGCGCGCAGCGTCGCGCGCGGCGCCGCGCTGGGGGCCGCGCTCGCGTGGGCGGCGCCGGCGCTCACCGTGCTGGTCGCCAGCTGCGGCAGCTCGGGCGGCGGCGCGGCGCCGGACGGCGGCGTCCCCACCGACGCCGCCAAAGACACGACGACGGACGGGCTGAGCGCGCCCGACGGCGCCGACGGCGCGGGCCCGGACGCCCCGCGCTGCCCCGTGCGCGACGGCCTTCGCGCCGCGTGCGACGGGAGCGATCCGCGCCTCGTCTTTTTCCCGCCGCTCGCGTGCGACCCGAAGACGCTCGACGCCGGGGCCGCCGCCGACGCGTCGAGCGACGCGGGGGACGCCGGGGACGCCGCCGCCGCCGATCCCTGCGGAGCGGTCGGGCCGTACGACGTTTCGTTCACGGGCGCGGCGTGCGCCGCGTTCGTCGACGCGCAGCTTGAGGGCGCGGGCGCGTCCCCGGCGCCGGGCCGCGCGCCGCTCTGGACCGAGCCTTCCGACGGCGCCATGCTGACGGCGGACGCGTGGTCGGTCTTCGCGTGGGCGAAGGGCACACAAGCCCGACGCTCGCCGCTCGCCACGTTCCTCGAGCCCGAAGCCCACGCGCTCACGCCGCTCGGCGGGGACGGCTACGTGATCACGTTCTCGCAAGGCTGCACCGAGGTCCTGCGCGCGCACGTGGCGACTACGTTCTGGGCGCCCGACCCGGAGTCGTGGGCCACGCTCTCGTCCTTGCAGGGGCCGGTGACCGTGCGCGTGTACTGGGCGAAGTTCGCGCAGGACAAGATCGTCAGCGGCCCGTACGGGAGCCTGCCGATCACGATCACGATGACGAAGTGAGCCGCGCTCACGGCACGCAGGCGTAGCCGCGGTCGAGCGTCCACTCGAGCGTCGTCGACGCGAGCGTGAACGTGGGGACGCGCGCCGAGAACGCGGCATCGAGATCGCCGCTCGCGACCAGCGCAGCGATCACGTCAGGGGCGAAAGGCGTGACGCGCACGCGCATCGTCACGCGGTCTACGCCCGCCGGGACCGCGTAGCGCGCGACGGCCGGCGCCGTGCCGCCCGCGCCGGCGAACGTGCGCGCCGGCAGCGCCCGGCCGCGCATCGCCGCCCCCTCCCAGAGGAAGCGCACCGGCGCGCCGGCGTCGTCGACCAGGCCGCCGCCGAAGACGAGCGCGTCCGGCTCGGCGATCGCGTCGGGCGGCGCGTCGCCCGCGGCGGCAGCCCGCGCGAAGACCTGCGCGCCGCCCGCGAACGCGCGCACCTCGACCCACGCGCGTCGATCGTGCGCCGCGCCGCTCGGCCACGCGTGGCCGATGCGCGCGTTCTCGACCGAGACCTCGACGGCGCCCGGTGAGAGCACGCAGAGCTTCGCCGAGAGCGCAGAGTCGAGCGCGAGCTGCACCGCGCGCGACTGCGCCGCCCTCTCGGGGAAGGGCGAGAGCGCGACGTC
Source organism: Myxococcales bacterium (assembly GCA_043785185.1). Lineage (GTDB taxonomy): Bacteria > Myxococcota_A > Polyangia > Polyangiales > Polyangiaceae > JANYHK01. The sequence continues at coordinate 4,339 of JAYVXL010000914.1, read as the reverse complement.
CAGCGCGGCCATCGCGTGATCGTGGACCGTGCGCGGCTTCGCGCCGGGCACGTCGGCGGCGAGGCCTTGCGTCCCGGGCATGTGGCAGCCGCCGCACGTCTTGCCTTCGGCGCCGCCTCGCGAAAATGCGCTCTCGGTCCACTCGGCGTACGTGCGCTCGAGATCGGCGCCGCGCGGGCTTCGCACGTCGTGGCACGCGCCGCAGAGGCGCGCGGCGTCGGGTCGCGTGCGATCGTGGAGCGGCGAGTACGCCGAGGCGTGCGCCGCCGACGCGAGCGGGTCGGCGATCGCCGCGCGAAAGGCGCCGTCGCCGGCGAGGCGCAGCGCGCCGTCGTGGAGATCGAGCGTCGCGTCGACGGCGTGGCAAAAGAAGCAGGTCACGCCGCGCTGCGACGGCGGCAGCCGCGCAGGATCGACGCGCGCGCCGTTCGCGAGCGCGACGGCGAGCGGCGCGTGGCACGCGACGCAGAAGGCGCCGAGCGCGCCGCCCGTCTCGCGCTGACCTCGCGCCTCCATCGCGACGAAGACAGGGTCGTCGCTCGCGTACGCGTGCATGCTCCCCGACCACGCGGAGACCTGGACCGCGTGGCACGGCGCACACGACGATGGATCGAGCGCGCCGGGCCCGGGCGGAGACGCGCTCGCCGTGGGGCCCGGCGGGTCCGGGCGCGACGCGTCGCCGCCGTGCTCGCACGCGCCGGCGAAGCCCGCGAGCAGCGCGACGAGTCCCGCGATCAGGGGCAGGTGTCGGCGGCGCACGCGGTCACCTCTCTCGCGCACGACGACTGCGCGCAAACCTCACACGCCGAGCCCGCGTCTGCGGCGCCCGCGTCGGCCGCGCACTCCGCGGAGCACTTCGACGCGAGGCACGCGCGCACCGCGAACAGGAGCTGCGACGCGTCCGAGCACGACCGGGCGATGCACCGCTGCCAGCACGGATCGGCCGGCGCGCCGGTGCCGAGCCCGAGGTCCGGCGGCGGCGCGCTTCCCGCGGGGCAGGCGTCGACGCACGCGCGCGCTTCGGCGCACGTCGCGGCGCCGGTGCCGAAGCCGCCGGGCGCGGCGCGGCACGCGCCGACCGCGTCGCCCTGATCCGGCACGTACAGCCCCGAGAGCACGCACGCCTCGTCGGTGGCGCTGCGCGGCCCGGCGAGCAGCTCGGTCGTGCCGCGCGCGTTGTCGAACGTGCAGGCGAAGCGCACGGTGCCGCCGGCGGGCACCGGCACGCGCGTCTGCAGCGGCAGCGGATTGGCGGCGCCGGGCGCGCGATAGAAGGTCGACGTCGAGGCCGGCCCGCCCGACGGGTCGACGAACGCCGAAAAATCCGTCGAGCGTGCGTGCGCGTTGCCGCTGACCGCGAGGAGCGTGGCCGCCTCGGGGAACGCGCACCGCATCATCGCGCGCCCGCGTTGGCCGGCGCCGATGTCGATGAACGGGTCCGCGAAGAAGAACGCCCCCGCGCGCTGCGTGACGCCCGCCGCCGTTCGCAGCGTGAGCGTCGCGCGCGCGTCGACCGCCGTCGCCTTCGCGTCCAGGTAGTGCACTTGCACGAGCAGCACCTCACCGGCCGCGAGCGCGAGCCCCGCGCCATCGGGCATGGCGAACGCGCCGGTCTTCGACTGCGCGCCGTAGACCTGCGCGCGCGCGTGCGGCATGACGTCGTCGGGCGAGAAGCAGTCGCGCTCCGCGTCCTGGCCGGGCGGGAGCGTGGCCAGGTCGGTGCGGAAGACGAGGATGTGATGGCAGCCGTCGCCGTACGCGTGCGTCGCGCCGACGAAGAACGAGGTCGCGCCGGACGCGGCCGCCGGCACGGCGACGTACTTGCAGCGGTACAGATCGTCGCCGGGCTTGACGGTCGCCGCCATCGTCACCGTGAGCTCGGCGCCCGCGCCTTCGGGCGGGCCCGCATCGGACGGCCCCGCGTCGGCGCGCGGAGCAGGCGCCGCGCCGCCGGTAGAGCACGCGAGCGCCGCGAGCGTCACCGCGAGCGCGCCCGCGATCAACCTGCCGATTCGCGCCGCGGACGAGCCCACGCCCGAAGCATAGCCAGCCCTCACCCCTCCCGCGAACCCGAGCCACGCGCCGCGGGGGGCCCGTTGTGTTGCGCGATGCGCGCGTGGAAGTCTTCGGGTGTCTCGTCCGTCTTGCGGAACGCGTAGCCGCCCGAGCTCACGGGCGCGACGAAGTCCCCGGGCTCGCTGAGGGGCGCGGCGTCCGCGTCGGCCTTGCGGCCCGCGAACACCAAGGCCACCACGATCGCGACGAGCACGACGCCGAGCGCCACCATCCCCATCACGAGCGCCATGGTCCGACCCCTCGCCGGCAAGCGTGGTCTCGTGCAGCGGCGGTGTCAATGCGCTAGAGGTTGACGCGGTCATGGCTGCCCTTCGCCCGCTCGCGCTCGCCGCCGCGTTCGCCGCGGCCGGCGCGCTCGCGTACGCGGCCATGACGCGCGGCCCGGGCGCGACGCCCTTCGACGCGATGCCCGCCGGCTCGTTCCTCGTCCTGACCGTCGACGTCGCGGCTCTCCGCGCGTCGCCGCTGTACACCGCGGTCTTCGACGCCGAGCGAGAGCGCAGCTGGGGCCTCGGCGAGCTCGCGCTCGCGTGCGGCTTCGACCCGATGAGCCGCGTGCGCGAGCTCGACGTCGCGATCCCCGAGGGCGGCGAGCCCGGCGACTTCGGCGTCGCAGCGAGCGCGGACCTCACGCCGGGCGAGCTCGTGCGATGCGCCGAGAACGTGGCCGGCGCGCGCGGGGCGTCGCGCAAAGCCGTGGAGGTCGGCGCGTTCCACGTCCTCGAGGACGACAAGGGCCACGCACTCGCGGCGAGCGACAACGGGCCGATCGTCGTGGGGCGCGCGACGTTCGTGCGCGCGATGATCGACACGGCGGAGGGTCGCGGGAAGGGCGCCAAAGACAACCCCGACCACGCGGAGCTCCGCGACGCGCTCGCGGCCAGCGACGTGCGCGGGAGGCCGCTGGTCGTCGTGACCGCGCTCCTGCCGGCGGACCTGCGCGATCGGCTCCGGCGCGAGATGGGCGCGGAGCTGGGCGCGCCCGGCAGCAACGCCACGATGGGCGGCATCCTGGGCGTGCGCGCGGCGGGGCTGTCCGTGCGCGAGACCGGCGAAGGTGTCCTCGAAGCGCGCGCTGAGCTCCGCTGCGACTCGGGGAGCGCGTGCGAGGAGGTGCGCAAGCTCGTGCTCGCGCGGCGGCTCGCGTTCTCGCAGGACATGGCGCTGCGCCTCGTCGGCCTCGGCCCGGCGATCGACGCGTTCGACGCAAAGGTCGACGGCCCGCGCCTCACCGCCACGACCCGCGTGCGCACCGCCGATCTCGCGGCCACGCTCGAGCGGGTGCAAAAGCTCCGAGGCCAAACCAAGCCGAAGGCGCCGCCGCCGCTCGTCGCCCCCGCGCCGCCCCCGCGCGCCGCCCCAGCCCCGGACGAGGTGCTGACGGCAAAGGACGCCGCGGGCGGCCCCCCGCGGACGGCCGACGCCGGACGCGCGAGAACGCCCCCGGGAGACACCCCCGCGCCCCGTTAGGCATCGAATAGGGACGAAACAGGCGAAATCCGAGCCTCCGCTGCCCAGTGACAAACGAGGCCCGGGCGATTAAGTTCATACCCCGGCTCAAATCCGACCCCCCGCGCCCGCCCATCGGCCCGCGCGCAGCACAGCAGGAGACCTCATGGCGGCCAGCAAGAACGTGATCGAGCTCACCGACGGCAACTTCGACAAAGAAGTCCTCGAGTCCCAGGTTCCGGTCCTCGTCGATTTCACGGCGACGTGGTGCGGCCCCTGCAAGATGCTCTCGCCGATCGTCGAGAAGATCGCGGACGAGAACGTCGGCAAGTTCAAGGTCGGCAAGCTCGACATCGACGACGCGCCGGGCGTCACCCAGCGCTACGGCATCCGCGGCGTGCCGACGGTCATCATCTTCAAGGCCGGCGCGAAGGCGGGTCAGCACGTGGGCGTGACCAACAAAGAGACCCTGCTCAAGCTGCTCGGCTGACGCGGACACGAGGCACGAGTAGAAGCCGAGACGGTCGCCAAGGGGATGATGCGCGGGGGAGCTGCGGGCGCAGCAGTAGGCGGCGGAGCGCGAGAGGTCCTATGCTGAGGGTTCCTATGCTGGGGGCCCCGTCATGATTGCGCCTGACCAACGCCTGATCGCCATCCGCGACGCGTTCGTCGGTCAAGTCCTCCGCGGGTCGGGGGGCGTCACCTACCACGTGCGCGAGTGCATCGGCGAGGGCGGTCAGGGCTGGGTCTACAAGGCGAACTGGGACGAGCCCGGCGGCCTCGTCGTGATCGTCAAGGTGCTCCGTCCCGACGC
>JAYVXL010000913.1:0-9934 GCA_043785185.1 Myxococcales bacterium | reverse complement strand
CTTCCCCGCGAGCGCGGCGTCGATGACCTCGACGATGCGCGCGCGGTCCGAAGGAAGGCGGCCGCCGAGCGGCAAGTAGTTCGACGCGTGGTTCGTGCGGAACACCGCGTCGCGCGGCCGCGCGCGGTCCACCATCACGCGCAGCTCGCGCAGGAGCGAGGGGACGGGCGGGACCGCGAACTTCCCCTTCTTCGCGAGCTGGGCGAGCGGCGTCCCCGGCACGATCGTGACGGTGAGCGCGGAGAAGAACTCCGGGTCCATCTTGGTGACGAGGTCGGCGGTGGCCGCGGCGTGCTCCTCCCAGCGCTCGGGCGCGATCCCGAGGAGCGCGATGACGCTCACGTCCATCCCCGCCGCGTGCGCGCGCGACGCGGCCTCGACGTGGGCCGCCGCGTCGTCCCCTTTGGCGATGCGCTTGAGCGTCGCGTCGTCGCCGGACTCCGGTCCGACGTACAGGAGCGACAGGCCCGCTGCGCGAAGCGCCGCGAGCTCGGCGGGCGTCTTCGCGAGGACGTTCCGTGCCATCGCGTAGCACGACGCGCGCCGCAGGTTCGGGAAGACCTCCCGCGCGCGCGCCAGCAGCGGCAGCCAGTGCTCCATCGGCATGCCCAGCGCGTCGCCGTCGGCGACGAAGAGCTTCTCGACACGCGCTCTGTCGGCGCCCAGCGATTCCCCGGCGAGGCGCAAGTCCTCGAGCGTCTCGCCGAGGTCGCGCACGCGGTACTCCTTGTCGCGGTACATGTCGCAGTACGTGCAGTGGTTCCACGAGCAGCCGATCGTGGCCTGCAAGATGTACGCGTCCGCTTCGGACGGTGGCCGATAGAGCTTCCCTTCGTAGCGCACGCGGTCGTTATAGCCGCGGGCCCGCGAGGTCGCCACACGCGAGGGCGGCGCCCGCGTCCCGGTGCCGCGCCGCTTCAGTCGAAGGTGCCGGACGCTCCGACGGCGCCGCACGCGCCCGCGCCGCCCGGGCCGCACGCGCCGACATACGGCGCGAGCGTCCCGCGCGCGCTTCGTCGCTCCGGCGGGCGTATCACGAAGAGGACCACGGTGACGGCGGCAGCGACGAGGGTGGCGCCGCCGAGCACGTCGGTCGTGAGGGCCCACGTGCGCATCTTCGATCGGGCGCTCGCGATCTCGTCGTTCGTCGCGCCGAACCTGTCCAACGTCGCGTCGAGCTTGCTCTTCTGTCCCAGCGCGACGAACCCCGCGACGCCGGTGGCGGCGCCGAGCGTGCCCGCCACCGCGAGACTCACCCACGCGGCGGTGCGGCTGGCGGGCGGGGGCGACGGCATCGGCGCGAGCGGCGCCGGCGCGTCCGACGCGACGGGAGCGGGGAGCGCCGCGGGCGGAGCAGCGGCGGGCGGCGCGACGGGGACGAGCGTGAGCGAGACCCGCTTCTCGTCGCCCCCAGCGACCGTCACGCGCGCCTCCGCGGCGTCGAAGCCCGCTTTGCGCGCGCGGATCGTCCAGTCGCCGCCGTTTAAGAGGACGGCGCGGGCGATCGGCGATTTGCCGAGGTCGACGCGGCGCTCGCCGTCGGCCGATACGTCGGCGTCGGCCTCGCTCACCGTCACCTCGAGCCTCGCCACGTGCCCCTCGAGCCGCGCGAGATCCTTTTCGACTTCGGCGCGCCGCGCCTTCGTGAGCTCGCCGCCGCCCTCGGCCTTGTAGTCGCGCAGCGCCCGGAGCGCGCCGGCGAAGTCGCCGAGCTCCTCGAACGTCTGGCCGATGTTGAAGAGGAGGCGGTAGTTCGGCGAGATGCGGTACGCCTCCTGGAACTCGACGAGCGCCGAGCGAAAGTCGCCGTCCTGGTAGAACTTCACGCCGCGCTGGAAATGCTGGCGCGCGTCGCGGACCTCGGCGGCCGAAGGCGTCGCGGCGCGCGCGGGGAAGGCGGCGCACGCGAGCGTGAGCGTGAGCGCGGTGGCCACGGCGCGCGCGGCGGTCAACGCGGCGCTCCCCATGGGTCGTTCGTGTCGATGGGCTTGCTCGGGCGCCTGCGCGGGTCCTCGCTGCCGCCGGCGGGCTTGACGGGCGGGCGCCCGCCGGGGGCCGCGCGCTCGGGTTTCAGCGAGAGCTCGAGGCGCACGTCGCGGTCGAGCAAGAGGACGCGCTGCTCGCTCGCGAAGCCGGGGGCGGCGACGGTGAGCGCGTGCGAAGCCCCGTCGCGAGGAAGGCGCCTCGTGAGCGGGTTGCCTTCGAGAGGCACGCCGTCGAGGGTGAAGCGGGCTGTCGCCGGCGCGGCGCTCGCCGTGACCTCCACGGTCTGCGCGCTCTCGGCGTCTGCCGCGGGAGCCGCGGGCGCGGCCGACGCGGTCTCCGCGGCCGCGGTCGCCGGCGAAGTCGGCCCGGCGGGGCGCGCGCCGCGCAGCGCGAACGCGGCGACCGCCGCGAGCACCGCGGCGGAGAAGACGCTGAGCAGGGCCAATTTTAGCCGCGCCCGGCTGCCACCCGGCTCGAGCTCCACGCTGACCGAGGCGTTCGTCGACGACGTGGGCGACGTCACCAAGCGCCCGCTCGCGCCCTCACCCAGCGTGGCCTCCTGGCCGGTGACGCCGCTCGTGGACGACGGCGGCGGCGGCGGCAAGAGCGGAGTCGGCGTATGGGACCCCGTCGGCGCGGCGAGCCGCTCCTGGACGAGGCGCCGCACCTGCGACCTCTCCTGCTCGAACTCCCGCGCGACGAGCGCGCCGACCTCCGCGTCCGTCGTTCGCACCCCCGCCTTCTCGATGAAGGCGTCGATCGCCTCGCGCATCTCCGCCGCGGTCGCGAAGCGCTCGGCGCGATCGAGCGACATGGCGCGATCGCAGATCGCCGCGAGCTCCGCCGGCGCTTCGGGGGCGGCCGCTGCGGCCTTGGGGTCGAGCCCGTTGATGCGGCGGTGCAGCATCGCGGGCTCGGCGAGCTCCGCGTTGATCCGCCGGCGCGTGAGGCCCTCCCACAAGAGGACGCCCACCGCGAAGACGTCGCTCCGTCGATCGATGGCGTCGTTCGCGATCTGCTCCGGCGCCGCGTACGCGAGCTTGCCCTTGAAGACGCCCGTCTCGGTCAGCACGGCGGCGCCCTTCGCCTTGGCGATGCCGAAGTCCACGAGCTTGATCGCGCCGCCGTACGTGAGAAACACGTTCTGCGGCGTGACGTCGCGGTGCACGACGCCGAGCGGCCCGCCCGAGAGATCGCTGAGCTCGTGCGCGGCGTGGAGCCCGTCGAGGACGCGCGTGAGCACGTGCAGGTAGACGCCGAGCGGGAGCTTGCGCCGCGTGCGTCCGAGCACCGCGCTGAGCGACTGCCCCTCGAGGTACTCCATCACGATGAAGTACCGACCGTCCGCCTCGCCGACCTCGAAGCACTGGACGAGGTTCGGGTGATCCAGCTTCGACGCGAGGCGCGCCTCGTCGGTGAACATGGCGACGAAATCCGGATCGAGCGCGAGCTGGGGCAGGATCTCCTTGATGACGACGAGCTTCTGCGTCCCGAGGGCGCCGGGCAGCGCGGCGAGCGACACGCGCGCCATGCCGCCCTGCCCGAGGAGCGCGAGCTCGCGGTAGCGGCCGAAGCTCACGACGCCCTCATTTGCCCACGAGCCTCGGGCCGATGTTCGCGAACACCATGGTGTTCGCGATCGCATAGAACGAGACGCCGCCCAGCGCCGGCGCGCCTGCGTCCGCCAAGTACATGTCGACGCGTCGCGCCCCGGTCGGGACGTTCATGAATCCGCCGATGCCGCTGCCATCGGTGAACTTGCGCGTCTGCGAAGGGATGTTGCCGTCGAGGTAGAAGGCCAGCGTGCCAGGCGAGCCGGTGTCGACCCGGTCGAGGGTGAAGGTCACGCCGGCCGCGTTGGTGTACGCGCAGTCATTGCCGATGAGGAACGCCATCCCCAGCTTCGGATCGGGCGTCAGCTGGTAGATCGTCGCGAAATTGGCGAGGCCGCCGTAGGTGAGCAGCTGGTAGTCGTCGACGAGATCTCGGTAGATCGGCGTGCTCGAGAAGTACACGATCGTCGGCAGGTAGACGGTGTCGTTGTTGCCGCCGTCGACGTACGCGCTGCCGCCGTCCGGGAGGATCTCGTCGATCGCCAAGAAGCCGGCGAACGCCCCGGCGTCGAGCGGGTAGTCGTAGAGCACGTGACCGGCGGCGTTCGGGAATCGCGTCGCGCTGGGGACTGTGCAGAGCGGGTCGCCCGGGTTCGGGCAGAAACGGACCTTCACGTTCGGGATGGGCGTGGTCGGCGAGAGAAAGTCGTGGATGAGGATGTCGAGCTGGGCCACGGCGGTCGTCGGCACGGGCGCGGCGTCGCGGTCGACGCACGCGAAGCGCGGATCCACGGGGCGCCCCGCATCGACCGCCGCGTCGTACGCCGCGTCCGCGCCCGCCTCTTGCGAGGTCAGCGCGACGCACACGCGGTCGACGCATTGGGACTGGGCGAACGGCCCCCCGCGCCGCGCGCAGTCGTCGTCGCTCGCGCACTGCTCGCGCGTCGTCGCCAGCAAGATGGAGCACGCGGTCGCCGCGCTCGCGAGCGCGACGGCCACGGCGATCAGGAGGGAGGCTCGCGCGCCCATAGAGGTCCTTTGGAAAGATACCCCGTTTCGTGGCGGCGCGCGCCGCCGCGCCCGGGCTGCGCGGGTGGCGTCCGCCTTACGGCGCGCCCGCGTCCTCTCGCGGGGCGCACGCGACCGAACGGCACGTAGGCCCCGGGGCGCCCCTCCCATCGGTAGCCCGCCTCGAAGGGGCGCACCCGCGACGCGTCCACATCGCCCGCGACGACGAGCCCCGATTCACCGAACGCGAGCCACAGCCGCGCCGCGCCTCCGCGCCGTGAGCCCGGCTAAAGCGCCAGCGCGGCGACCGTCGCGAGGCCGGCGCCGACCACCGCGCCGGACGCGACGTAGAGCGCGTAGCGGAGCGCGACCTTCCAGGCCATGCGCGGCGGCGCGGGCGCACGCGCGGGCTCCGGGGCAATGGCGGGGAGCCGCGGGGGCGGCGCGATCGCGAAGAGCGCGCTCGCGGCGCCGAGCGGCGGGGACGCTGTCGTGGGGGACGCGCTCGCGGACGGCGAGGGGAGCTCCGGCGACGGACGGATCGTCTCGCGCCGCAAAGGGGGGACGCGATCCGACGCCGCAGCGAGCACCGACGCGACCGCATCGCCGCAGATGCGCGTGGAGTGCTCGGAGAGCTCGTCGTTGTCCCCCACGTCCCACTGCGTGTACATCTTGGGGACGATGCCGCTCACGGGCGGAGCCGTCGGCGTCGCGGCCACGCGGGCGATTTGCGCGGCGAGCTCCACGGCGTCGGCGAGATCGCCGTCGCTCGGCGCCTCCTCCCTGCGCCTGTTCTTGAGGAGCGCGATCAGCCCCTCGGGGAGCTCGCGAACCTCGGTGGGGGCGCTGTTGGCGTCGCCGCCGTCCAGGCGCGGGATCGCATCGACCTGGTCGACCTCGCCCTCCGCCTCTCGCACCGCTGTGGCCTCGCGCTTCATGTGCACGCCACCGTGCAAGCGCGATACCGCACCTTCCGGTGCCCATGCACGACGAGGAGTCGCGGGTTTGCGCAGGCCCGAGTGGACGCCGCGTTCTCTGACTGTTGCGTGGCGATCCACGCGGAAAAATGCGGCCTTCTGCGCACATGAAGGGCCGCCGCCTCCCCCGCCGCGCCCGACCGCGTCAGTTCACGTTCGGCTGGTTCTCGGGCTGGCTCTTGCGCGCTTCTTTGCCGCGAACCGCCTGCCGCTCGAGCGCCGCGCGAACGAACCTCGCGAAGAGCGGGTGCGGCGCGGTGGGGCGGCTCTTGAACTCGGGGTGGAACTGGCAGCCGACGAAGTACGGGTGGTCCTTCAGCTCGATCATCTCGACGAGCTTCTTGTCCGGCGACGTGCCCGAGAGCACGAGCCCCGCCTCGCTCAGCTTCTCCTTGTACTCGTTCGCGAACTCGTAGCGGTGGCGATGACGCTCGCTGATCTCCGTCGCGCCGTACGCCTCCGCGGCGAGCGAGCCGGCGAGGAGCGTGCACGGGTAAGCGCCGAGGCGCATCGTCGCCCCCTTGGTGCGGACGCCGCGCTGCTCGGGCATCAGGTCGATGACCGCGGCGCGGCAGTCCGGATCGAACTCCGACGAGTTCGCCCCGTCGAGCTTCGCGACGTGCCGCGCGAACTCGACGACCGCGAGCTGCATGCCGAGGCAAATGCCGAAGAACGGGATCTTGTTCTCGCGCGCGTACGCGATCGACTGGATCTTCCCCTCCGTGCCGCGATCGCCGAAGCCGCCGGGGACGAGCACTGCGTCGAGGTGCGACAGGAGCTTCTCCGGGCCGTCTTTCTCGACCTGCTCGGAGTCGATGTACTCGAGGTCCACTTTGCACTCGTTGTGCATCGCGCCGTGGACGAGCGACTCGTGGAGCGATTTGTACGCGTCCTTGAGGCTCACGTACTTGCCGATGACGCCGATCTTCACCGTGCCGCGCGTCGGCTTCTTGAAGCGCTCGACCGTCTTCTGCCACACCGCGAGATCGGGCTGGCGGCTCCAGATGTTCAGGCGATCGGCGATGAGCTCGTCCAGCCCCTCGGAGTGAAAGTGCAGCGGCACCTCGTAGATGCACGACACGTCGATCGCGGAGATGACCGCCTCGACGGCGACGTTCGAGAAGAGCGCGATCTTCTCCTTCATCGCCTGCGAGAGCGCCGTCTTCGTACGGCACAAGAGGATGTCCGGCTGGATGCCGATGCTGAGCATCTCCTTCACGGAGTGCTGCGTCGGCTTCGTCTTCATCTCGCCGGCCGTCTCGATGTACGGCACGAGCGTGACGTGCATGCTCAGCGCGTTCTGCGGGCCGGCCTCGACCTTGAGCTGGCGGATCGCCTCGAGGAACGGGAGGGACTCGATGTCGCCGACGGTGCCGCCGATCTCGAGGCTCGCGACGTCGACGCCTTCGGTGGCGTCACGCACGCGCTGCTTGATCTCGTCGGTGATGTGCGGAATGACCTGCACCGTCGCGCCGAGGTACTCGCCGCGCCGCTCCTTCGAGATCACCGCCTCGTAGATGCGGCCGGTCGTGAAGTTGTTGTTCCGCGTCATGCGGCTGGTCGTGAAGCGCTCGTAGTGGCCGAGGTCGAGGTCCGTCTCCGCGCCGTCGTCGGTCACGAAGACCTCGCCGTGCTGGTACGGGCTCATCGTGCCGGGGTCGACGTTGATGTACGGGTCGAGCTTCACGTTCGTCACGCGGAGCCCGCGCGCCTCGAGCAGCGCCCCCACCGACGCGCTCGCGAGACCCTTGCCGATCGAGGAGACGACACCGCCCGTCACGAACACGTACTTGGTCGGCTTGCGGCTCATTCGTACGCTCCCTTTGATCGAGCGCGATTATCACATAGAACGCGCGGACGCGATCCGTCGCGGGCCTCCGGCCTCGCGATTCGGTAAACCGCATGGAGAACGGGGGCTTGGCGTCGCCTCTTTTTTCGCCTTCTACAGCTCGGCGACGCGGCGCATCAGGCTGCCGCAGAGCTCCGACTGCGGGGCGCGGCGGCGTGCGCGCGCTGGACGGCGTCGGTCACCGACGCCGGGCTCTGAGGACGAGGAGGCGAGCTTGATGGCGCGCCCCAAGCGATGTAGTCCGCTTCCTTCAGCGGGCGTACATTGCGATCGCGCTTCGGCACCGCGAAATTCGTCTGTTCAGAGGGACACCATGAGCACGATCGGCATCCTGGGTTACGACTCGTTCCACTTCGTCGTCGAGAACCTCGAGCGTTCGCGTGCGTTCTACACGCAAAAGCTCGACTTCAAGGAGGTCGCGCGCGCGAGCGACGAGCTCGTCCAGCGAAGCGGGCAACAAGCGGTCGTGTTCGGCGCGGGCGACGCGCGCGTGTGCGTCTCGAGCCCGCTCAACCAGGCCAGCAAGGCCGCGCGTTACTTGAAGCGCCACCCGGCCGGCGTGATGAGCCTGTCGTTTCGCGTGAAGAGCCTCGACGAGACGATCGCGTTCCTCGAGAAGCGCGGCGGCACCCTCATGGCCGAGCCGCTCACCGACAAGGACGCGAGCGGCGGCGTGTACCGCTCCGTCGAGATCGCGACGCCGCTCGGCGACGTGCGCTTTCGCTTCATCGAGCGCAGCGACTACCGCGCGTTCGCGCCCGGCTTCGTCGACGCGGGCGTCGGCAACGCGGGCCGCCCCGAGAACGTCTACGGCATCGTGAACGTGGACCACGTCACGTCCAACGGCCTCACGATGCAGCCGATCATCGGCTGGTACAAAGAGGTCCTCGGCTTCGAGCCGTTCTGGGAGATCAGCTTCCACACGCAGGACGTCGCCGCCGGTCGCGCGAGCGGCTCCGGCCTTCGCTCGATCGTGATGTGGGACCCGGCGAGCGGCGTGAAGTTCGCGACCAACGAGCCGCTTCGCCCGCACTTCAAGGACAGCCAGATCACCAAGTTCGTCGAGGACAACCAGGGCAACGGCGTGCAGCACATCGCGTTCGCGGTGAAGAACATCCTGTGGAGCGTCGAGGAGCTGCGGCGCCGCGGGGTCGATTTTCTGTCGACGCCACCGGAGTATTACCGCTACCTGCCCGAGCGTCTCGCCAAGCTCGGCATCCACAACGTGAAGGAGGAGCTGAAGGAGCTCGAGCGCCTGCAGATCTTGGTCGACGGCGCGAGCGACAAGTACATGCTCCAGATCTTCATGCGCGAGGCGCAGGTCCTCTACGACGAGATGCGCGCGGGGCCGTTCTTCTACGAGATCATCCAGCGCGCGGGCGACCAAGGCTTCGGCTACGGAAACTTCCGCGCGCTATTCGAGAGCATCGAGCGCGCGCAGCACGAGGACGCCCCGTGATCGATCGCGCGTGGGCGGGCCTCCTCCCCGACAAGCCGCACACCGCGCTGCGCGACGCCGCCGGCGCGCTCTTCTACGAGGAGATGCACACGCGCGGCGGCTTCGGCGGCCCGTTCACGTACCTCTACCATCGCTTTCCCGTGGCCGCGCACAAGGAGGCGGCCACCTGCACGCGCGGTTGGGCGCCCCCCACCGCGGACGTCGGCGCGCTTCGGCCGCTGCGCCGGCGCCTGTACGGCAGCGGCGGGCTCCCGGCGGGCGGGCAGCTGCTCGACGCGCGAACGCCGATCCTCTTCAACAAGGACGTCACCGTCCTGCTCGCGCGCCCGACCGACACGGACGACGCGTACTTCGCGAACGGCGACGCCGACGAGCTCTGGTTCGTGCAGGAGGGGGCCGCGCGGCTGGAGTCGCTGTGCGGGTGGCTCGACGTGCGCGACGGCGACTACGTCTGGGTGCCGCGCGCGATGATTCACAGGTGGCACGTCGCGCGGCCGCTCCGAATGATGTGCTTCGAGGCGCCCGACGGGATCGTGGTGCCGTCCGATTTTCGCAACCCCGTGGGGCAGCTGCGGATGGATGCACCCTACACGCACCGCGATTTCGTGCGGCCGAAGGGTCCGATCGCCGCGCCGGACGCCGTGCAGGAGGGCCCGCGTGAGCTCGTCGTCAAGCGGCACGGCGCGTTCACGCGGTACGTGCCCGAGCGGCCGCTGATGGACGTCGTCGGCTGGGACGGCTTCGTCTACCCGTGGGCGTTCAACATCGAGAAGTACCAGCCGAAGACCGGCATGGTGCACCTGCCGCCGACGGTTCATTCGACGTTCGCGAGCCGCGGCTTTCTCATCTGCTCGTTCGTCCCGCGCGTGACCGATACGCACCCGAACGCCATCCCGTGCCCGTACCCGCACTCGAGCGTCGACTGCGACGAGATCATCCTCTACTTGCGCGGCAACTTCACGAGCCGGCGCGGCGTGGGGCCTGGCGCGATCTCGCTGCACCCTTCCGGCATCGCCCACGGACCGCACCCGGGCGCGTACGAGGCGAGCATCGGCGCCACGCGGACGGACGAGATGGCCGTGATGTGCGACACCTACGCGCC
>JAYVXL010000912.1:0-3063 GCA_043785185.1 Myxococcales bacterium | reverse complement strand
CGAAAGCGCCGCCCCCGAAGGCGGCGCCGTCGGGCGCGCCGAAGCTGCAGGCGGCTCCGTCCGGCGCGCCGAAGCCACCGACGGCTCCGCCGAAGCCGGCGGCGTCCGCGCGCTGAGAGCCCGTGACGGAATCACCGTCGTGTCGACAGGTGACGCCGACGCGCGCCTTTGGCTCGACGCGGCTCTCAGCCTTCACCCTGGTGGGCCGTTTCGGCCCCTCGTCGCGTTCGCGCCGAGCCTCCCCACGCTTGCCTTTCGGCACCTCGCGCGTGCGCGCGAGAAGTCGATACGGGCGGGTGCGCTCGCGCGGTGCGTTCACGCCCTCTTCTCGGTGACGACGGAACTCGTCGTCGTCTTGGTGTTCGGCGAGCTGCCCTGGGTGATCTGGTATAGGCGGTGCGGGGCCGAAAACTCGTAGACGAAGCGGCCCCTCGAGCCGCTCTCCCTTCAGTGCACCGAGCCGACGAGAAACGAGAACGCCGGCACGAGGACCTCCTCCGGGCTCGCGCCGCCGCTCGTGACGCCGCCGCCCGCGTCGCGTACGAAGCCGTGGTCGCCGAAGACGAAGAGGAGCGTGCGCGACGCGAGCGTCTGGGCGTGCCGCGCGATCGCCTCGGTGACTTGGAACGCGAGCTCGCCGAGCGCGGGGGTAGGGAGCGCTTCGCCGAGGCGCGCCTGGACGACGTCCAGCTTGAAGACGTCGCGGTGGCCGATCTTCACGCGGCGGATCGTCTCGGAGGTGCGCCCGCGGAGCGGCTCCTCCGACTCGGCGCCGCGCTCGCCGCGCATGGCCTCGACGCCGCGGGCGAGGAGCTCCATCTGCCGTCCCGTCGTCGTCGGCAGCGCGCTCCAGAGGAGGTGCTCCTCGGCGAGGCTCGCGCGGTCGGCCAGCTCCGCGGAGAGCAGGTCGCGGACGCGGAGGCCGAGGTCGAAGCGCAGCCCGTCGACGAGGAGCAGCTGCGTCGTGCGCGCGCCGTGCAAACGGGCGACCTTCGACGCGAGGTCCGGCGCATCGAACACCATGCGCGGACGCTTTCCGGTCACGGCGAAGGTCGGGCACGCCTCGGTGTACGCGCGCGCGAAGTTGCGGCGGAACTCGTCGCACGCCTGCGTCGCGCGCGGGTCCGAGAGGCCGTCCTCGAGCGCGCGCGCCAGCGGCATGTACGACTGCGCGAAGATGCGCTCGAACGCCGCGAGCGGCTGCGGTCCGCGCGCCGCACCGAGCGCGAGGGCCCACGGGCGCCACACTTCCGGCGGCGGCAGCGGCGCGCGCGGCGCCTCCTCGAGCGCCGGCGCCGGCTCCGGCTCCGGCGGCGCGGGCGCGGTGACGGCCGCGCGCACGTGCACGTGCGACTCGAGCGCGACGGCCGGCGTCGAGTGTGTGAGCGCGTCGGCGAGCGCGTCGGCGTCGGGCTCGGCCTCGCCGTCCACGTCGTCGGTGGCCGTCTGGACCGCGATCGCGGTCGCCGTCGCGGCCGCAGGCGGCGCGAGCAGCGTTCCCAACGGAACGGGCGGCGCGTACGCGTCGAGTGTCGCGTCGGCGGCGTCGAGCGCGAGGACGAGCGGCGCGCCGTGCGTCGCCCGCGCGAGCGCGCGGACGGTGCGGCTGTCGTCTGCGTCGAGCGCGCCGTCCTCGTCGATGAGCGCGCGGAGCGAGCCGAGCAGGATCGCGACGCCGCGCGCGCCGGCCGGCAGCCCGCGGACGAGATCGATCGCGCGTACCTGCGCCGGCCGGAGCCCGCGCGCCGCGAGCGCCCGCGCGACCGCGGTGTCGACGACCTCGGCGAGCCGCCCGCGCGACGTGACCGCGATCGCCTCGACCTTGGCGACGACCGCGCCCCTCGTCCCGAGCTCGAGCGCCATCGCGGCGCGCGCGTGCGGCGTCAAAAAATGAAAGGCCCCGTCGAGCGGCGGCCCATCCACGGAGGGCAGCGGAATCTCGAGTTGCAGCACATCGGTGACGCCGGCCATGCCTTCGATGTGCGCACACCGCGCACAGAAAGGCCCAATTTTCGGTGAGACCGCGCCGCGCGGCGTTGACCGATCCGAGGGCGCTCGTTACCTTCAAACCGTTCCCTCTTCGAGGTTCGATTTCTCAATCCATGGATCCCTTACAAGCACGGACCAGGGTAGCGCTGGCCGCTCAGTGTGCACGCCGGGCCGCGTTTCGCGACGCGGATAACTCGGAAGCCTAAAGCGCGGCCAATTAGCTTCCCACCTAGCCAGCTGGCTAGGGGTTCATGCGATGAAGAACACGGCCAATCGCGGTAAGGAACGCTTGAACGGGCTCCGGAGCAAACCGGGGCCCGTTCACTTTTGTGCCGCTCGCGCGTCCGGTTGCGACGGGCCGCCGTACTCGCCGAGCTCGACGAACGCGTGGTCCGTCATGACGACGTACGGGCGCTCCTCGAACGTGAGGGTGCCCTTGCCGTCGTGCTCGACGATCTCGAGCTTGCCCATGCCGTAGCCCATCGGCCCCTTCGCGTAGTAGCTCGCCTGGAGCGCGTAGGGGCCGCGGCGATGGTGGCTTGGACCGCGGATGGTGAAGCACTCGGGGCCATAGCCGTTCGTGACGTCGGCGTAGAGCTCGCCGCCGCTCGGCAAGGTCGGGCTCGAATAGTACGCGTGGCCGCCGGCCGCGTCGAAGACGTGGAAGTCGACGTCGTTCGCGTCCGTCTCCCAGTTGAGGACGAAGCGAACCGACGGGCCGCGCTCGACGAACGCGTTCTCGGCGTAGGTGCGCGACTCGATCTCGGCCTGGCGCTTCGGCGCGTGCTGGATCCACGCGGCGGCCACGAGGCCGAGGTCCTCGCGGAGGATGCGGTCGACGCCGCGGAAACGCCCGGCGGGATAGGGCTGTCGGACGCCGGCGCGGATCGCCTCGAACGCGCCCTCGAAATCGCCGTGACGGAGGCGCGCGTAGCCGAGGAGGCGGTGGCTCGCGGGGTGGTCGGGGCGATCGGCCTTCGCGCGCTCGTAGGTGCCGAGCACGAGCTCGCCCGTCGCGCCGCCCGCCGCGCCTTCGACGCGCTCGAGGCGCTCGCCGGCGAACCGCCGCATGTC
>JAYVXL010000911.1:0-3081 GCA_043785185.1 Myxococcales bacterium | reverse complement strand
TCGCCGCCGGCCGCGGCGAGCCCATCAGCGATCCCGAGGTCGCCTCGTTCCTCGCGGTCACGGCGCGTGCATCGCGCGCGCGCTTCATCGTCGAGCTGGGCACGAGCATCGGCTACGGCGCGATCGTCATGGCGCGCGCCGCCGGGCCCGACGCGAAGGTCGTCACGATCGAGCTTTCCCACGAGCACTGCGCGATCGCGCGCAGCTACGTGGCCGAGGCGGGCCTGTCCGCGCGCGTCGAGGTGCGGCAGGGCAGCGCCATCACGGAGCTCGAGAAGATCAAGGGGCCGATCGACCTCGTCTACGTCGACTGCGTGAAAGAAGACTACCCTCGTTACCTCGAGCTCGCCGTCCCGCGCATGGCGAAGGGCGGCGTCCTCGTCGCCGACAACGTGCTCTGGCGCGGCCTGGTGGCGGCGCCGCACGTGCCGCCCGCCGAACGCGCGAGGGTCGACGCGCTGCGCGCGTTCAACCTCGCGCTCGTCAGCCACCCGGAGCTGCGCGCGGTGGTCCTGCCGCTCGGTGACGGCGTGGCGTACGCGGTCAAGCTGGGCTGAGAGAGCTCAGGGCAAGCTGCACAGGACCGTGATGGCGCCGGCCTCGGCGCTGCACGCGCAGTGGCTCGGCAGCGCGCCGAGGCACTCGCAGGTCCGCTCGGCGGCGCAGGTGCACGACGCCGGGAGCGGGTTGCAACCGAGCAAGGGATCGAACGGGACGAGGCCCTTCGCGTAGCGCGCGCAAAACTCCACGCCGGACGAGCACGTCCTCCCCGCGCACGCGAACGGCGCGCTCGCGTCTCCGCATGCTGCCGCGTCGGTCGCTTCGGCGGCGCCCCACCCCGCGTCGAAGGAGCCCGCGCCATCGAAGGAGCCCCCGCCGTCGGCTCCGACCGGGCCGTCCGCGCCGAGGTCGGGGCCCGCGCTGTCGGCGGACGCGTCGGCCACCACGCGGGCGATCGAGCCGCACGCGAGGGGAAGGGCGACGAGCACGCCCGTCGTCGCGCTCGCCAGGACCACCCGCAGAGTCATCATGCCTGGAGATGGCCGCGCCCCCGCGCTTCCGTCGCCCACCCCGTCACGCGTGCGGCGTCACGACTGGGGCGTTGCCGCTCCGGCGCCGGCTGCCGCGGCCGCCGCCATCGCCGCCGCCGCCGCCGCTGCCGCGACCTCCTCCTCCGTCGGGAGCGGCCGTTTGTACCCGCACTCCTTGTTGGCGCAGGCGATCATCGGCTTGGCCTTCGTGCCTCCGTAGACGAGGAACTTCGCCGCGCAGTCGGGGCACACCTCGTTGATCGGCTTTTGCCAGACCTTGAAATCGCACTTGATCGTCTCGGCGTTGTAGTTGCTGCAGCCGTAGAACGTCTTGCCGCCGCGCTTCTTCGGCCGCACCTCGATGATGTCGCCGCCGCACTTGGGGCAGGGTACGCCGAGCGGCACCGGCCGCGCGTTCTTGCACGCCGGGTACCCCGTGCACGAGAGGAACTCGCCGTAACGACCGCTACGGATCACCATCGGCTTGCCGCACAGGGTGCAGTCGATCCCGGTCTCGCGGAGCGCCGCCGCGCCCTTGCCGTCGGGCCCGAGGTCGCGCGTGTTCTTGCACTTCGGGTAGTTGTTGCACCCGAGGAACCAGCCGTTCTTGCTCCAGCGCTTGAACATCTCGCCTTCGCCGCAGACCTCGCACTTCTCGCCCGTCGCCACCGGCTCGGGGTTCCAGCGCTTGCCCTTTTTGCCGAGGTCGAGCTGCTCGCGAAACTTCTTGTAGAACCGCTTCAGCAGCTCCACGCGCTTCTCGTTACCGGCCTCGACCTGATCGAGCTCCTCCTCCATCGCGGAGGTGAACGCCGGGTCCATGAAGTCGAGCTTCGCGGCCACGAGCCCGTCGACGACGAACTTGCCGAGCAGCGTCGGGCGGAACTGCCGCCCGCCCTCCATCTTCTCGACGTAGTCGCGCGCCTGCACCTTGCTGATGATCTCGGCGTAGGTCGACGGGCGACCGATGCCGCGCTCTTCGAGCTCGCGGACGAGCGAGCCTTCGCTGTAGCGGGGCGGCGGCTGCGTGAACTTCTGCTCGGTGAGGACGCCCGGCGGATCGGTGAGCTTGAGCGCCTCGCCCTCGGTCATCTCCGGCAGCGTCGCGTCTTCGGCGGCCTCGATCGGCACCTTCGTGCCTTCGGCGGCGGCGTCCTTTGCGTCGCCCTCCTCTTCGCCCGCGAGCTTGCTGTCGCTCGCGCCGTACGCCTCGAGCCAGCCGGCGAACTTGAGCACGCGCCCGCCGACGCGCAGCGCGTACACATCGCCGGAGGGCCCCGCGTGCGCCGGCTTCGCCTCGATGTCCACGCCGGTCTGGTCGTAGACCGCTTCCTTCATCTGGCTCGCGACGAAGCGCTCCCAGATCATCTTGTAGAGCTTGTACTGCTCGTCCTTCAGGTGCTTTCGCACGGCGTCGGGCGGGTGATCGAGCATCGTCGGGCGGATCGCCTCGTGCGCGTCCTGCGCGCCCTTCTTGCTCTTGAAGGCGTTCGGCTCCTTCGGCAGGAACTGCGCGCCGTAGGTCGACTCGATGACGCCGCGCACCGCTTCGATCGCCTCGGGCGCGGTGCGCGTCGAGTCGGTGCGCATGTACGTGATGAGGCCGACGGGACCGCCAGAGTCCTTGCCGAGATCGACGCCCTCGTAGAGCCCCTGCGCGACCTGCATCGTGCGCTTCGCCGTGAAGCGTAGGTGGTTGGTCGCGTCCTGCTGAAGCTTGCTCGTCGTGTAGGGCGCGGTCGCGTTGCGGCGCTGCTCCTTCTTCGCGACCTTCCCGACCTTGTACGCGGCGGACGCGAGATCGGCCTTCACCTTGGCGGCGACCTCGCCGTTGGTGACCTCGAGCTTCTCGCCGTCGGCCCCGGTGAGGCGCGCGAGGAACCGGACCCCCGCCGTGCCCACGAGGGGCGAGCCGACGTTCCAGTACTCGTCGGGAACGAACGCCTCGATCTCGGTTTCGCGATCGACGATGAGGCGGAGCGCGACGCTCTGCACGCGGCCGGCGGAGAGACCGAACGCCACCTTGCTCCAGACGAGCCCCGACACGTCG
>JAYVXL010000910.1:0-3085 GCA_043785185.1 Myxococcales bacterium | reverse complement strand
GCGTGAACGTCTCGATGCGGTCGGTCGAGATGGCGATGTCGAGGAGCGTCTCGCCCGCGTCGCCGACGCGCATGTTGAAGAACGTGGCGCTGGGGCCGTAGGCCGGGCACACGAAGACGAGCGTCGTCGGGCCGGCGCTCACGGTCGGCGACATCGTAAGGCGCTCGGTGGTCGTGACCGTGTCGACGAAGGTCGACGTGAGGAGCGCCGTGCCCGTCGAGGAGTTGGTGACCACGAGCGTCTCGCGAACGGTGTACCCGGTGAGCCCGCTATTGCCCCCGGGGCCGGTGTAGATGACGTCGGCCGACTTGAAATACGTGCCGTCGACGAGGCTGCCGCCGGTCCCCGCCGGTCGCGCGGTCGCGACGTTGACCTGCTGGACCAGCGGCGCGGGGTTCGCCAGCGTGTTGCATACGCCGCCGTCGTCACCCGCCGAATCGAAGAAGCCCGCGCTGTCCACGACGACGTCGTCGCCGCGCGTGTCGGACGCCGCGTCCACGCCTGCGCCGTCGGGCGCGCCGCCGTCCGCCGCGTCGCCTCGTTCGCGCGCGTCCATCTCCGCGTCGGCCGCGCCCTCCGCGGCGCCGTCCGTCCCGGGCCTTACGGCGTCGGCCGCGCCGTCGCTCCCTGCGGGCGCGTCGCCGCCAGCCTCGCCGGTCGCGTCGGCGCCCGCGTCGCCCTGCGGGACGTCGGTCGACGTGGCGGCCTCGCAGCCGGCGAGCCCGCCCGCGAGGAGGGCGGCCGCCGCAGCGGCAAGACGGAGGAGACGGAGGCGCGCGGACGGCATGGCTAAAACCTGTGCTTCATTCTTAGCGCAATCGTCCTCTGATCGCACGCCGCCTGGGCGGCGCGCCCCGTGTCGAGAAGGCGCGACGCTTCGTCCAGCTTGGCGACGAGCGCGGCGCGCGCGACGTCGTCGAGCCGCCCCGCGTCCTCATCCATCCGCCGCTGCACCTCGGCCTTCATCGTGATCGCCTGAACGAGCGGCTCGGCGTGCGCGACGCACGCCTCCTTTGCCGCGCACACCTCCGGGTCGGTGCACGGCGTCTCCTTCAGCGGCCCGAGGAGCGCCGGCTTGGCGGCGTATTCGGCGTGGCGGAAGCGGTCGACCGCGGCGAGCACCGACGCGGCCTCCCCCCTCGCGGGCTCGGTGCACGCGCCGAGCGGCGCGAGCAACGCCAGCAGCGCCAGCAGCGCCAGCGACGCCAACCTCCGCGGTCGCGCCGCGGCGACGGCTCGTGCGGGCGCGCGCGTCATCCGAGCTCCACCTTGCTCCACATGTCGCGCCGCATCTTCTCCTTGCGGCGATCGGTGCGCGTGATGATGCGCGACGCGCTCCACGCGGCGAGCAGCTCGCCCTCCTGCCCGAGCGCCGGGAGCGCCGAGCGGCCGACGACGAACGCGCCCGCGAGCGGCGTCCGGAGCGGCTCGCCGGCGAGGCCGTGCAGGTGCGTCGGCTCCGGGTGCCACTTCGGCGTCATCGGCTCGGCCTCCAGCGTGCCGCCGCCGGCGCGCAGGAGCGCGCGATCGACGCTCCTCCGCGCGCCCGAGCGGTAGTCCCAGAGCGGGCGCCCGTCGTGCGGAGAGTCGACCATCACGTAATGGCGCTCGACGAACGGGAGAAAGCGCTCGATCGTCGCGAGCACCGCCTCGCGCGCCTTCTCGAGGGGAAGCGCGTCGTCGTCGAGGAGCGCCTCGGCGACGAGGAGCGAGCGCTCCCCTTCCCGCGCGCACTGCAGGTGCACCGCGGGGCGGAGCGGATCGCGCACGGTGAGCGGCGCCCACGGCAGGAGGAACGACTCGGCGGCGAGCAGCGACGGCAGGCCGCGCGTCGCGACGACGGCGGAGACGACGTAGCGGTGCGCGACGGGGACGAGGCGCGGCATCGCCGCGAGCGCGCGGCGCGACGGGGCAAAGCCGTCGGCGAGCTGTAGCAGCCCGGCCGTCGGAAAATCCGCCACGACGAACTGCACGCCGGCCGCCGCCTCGTCGCCGTCGATGCGGACGCCGGTGACCTTGCCGCCGCGCTGCTCGATCGCCGCGGCGCGCTCGGAGAGGCGCGTGTCTCCGCCGTGGGCGCGCACGCGCTCGAGCAGCAGATCGGTCAGCTCGGCTTCGCCGCCCGCGAGCTGCACGAGGCCGCGCGTCCACGCGCCGTGCAGGCGCGCCGCGGCGAACGGCGGCACGTCGTCGACGTCGCTGGCGAAGCGCACGGGGACGTCGATGACCGCGCGGTAGTCGTGGTCGCGCGGAAACTCGGCGAGGAACTCCGGCGACGGCTCGCGCAGGTGCGGCAGATCCGAGAGCGCGCGCTCGGTCTCGCGGCGCTCCCAGAAGCCGCCCGGGGGCAAGACGACGTCTCTGTCGAACGCCGCGTCGGCCGCGGCGTTGGTGCGCCCGAGCTCGGCGTAGAGATCGTCGACGACGCGGCGCACCTCCGGGAACTCGCGGTCCACCTCGCGGCCGAACAGCGCCGCGTCGGGCGGGACGTCGAGGCGGAGGCGCGGCCCCAAGACCTGGAACATCGGGTCGAGCGGGTGCACGCGGCGGCGGAACGTCTGCGACTGCGCGAGCTCCACGAGGACCCGCCCCCATGCGGGCGACGCGTGCGCGAGCAGCGTGAAGGGGCGACGCGCGAGGGTGACGCCGTCGTAGCGGTACGACGGCGCCCTGTAGTCGTGGCCGAGGACGAGCACGCGCCACGACCGCCGCGCGAGGAGCGCCGCGGCGGCGAGCGCGCCGAGCGACGATCCGAGGACGACGACGTCGTAGTGCTTGGACATGTCCGGCGGGCCTGGGATAGCACGCCTTTCGGGTGGTAAACTCCGAACATGGATCTCCATGAGCTCGCGGAGGAGCGAAGCCTCGCGTACCACGCGCGCGTCGCCGACCTCCTCGCGGCCGAGCCCGCTCGGCTCGCCACGGCGCGCGCGCGCGTCGCGGGATGGATCTCCGCCGGCCGCGTGCACACCGCCTACGCGACCGCGTGGCGGGCGCTGCTCGACGGTCCGTTCGAGGACCTCCGCGCCCTCCTGACCAGCCGAAGCGAGCAGGCGCGGGCCCTCCGGCAAGTGACGCCGTTCGC
>JAYVXL010000909.1:0-10055 GCA_043785185.1 Myxococcales bacterium | reverse complement strand
TCGGCGTCAAAGATCGCGTGCTCGACCGCGCCGAGGCGCTCACGAGGGAGGTCCACCTCGAGATCGGCAAGCCCGACGTCGAGATCCTCCTCGGCGAGGTGCTCTCCTCCGGCGACGTCGTGCAGTACTGGTGCGACGCCATCGAGGAGCTGCTCGAGCCGTCGGAGGTGGAGCTGGACAGGCTCTCGTTCCCTGGAAAAACCGGCCTGATTCACAAGGAGCCGCGCGGCGTCATCGCGCTCGTGACGCCTTGGAACATGCCGCTCGCGATCCCGATTCGCACGCTCGTCCCTGCGCTCCTCGCCGGCAACGCCGTCGTGCTGAAGCCGAGCGAGGTCTCGCCGCGCTCTGGCAAGCTCGTGCACGAGCTCTTCACGGGGCTCGTGCCCGACGGGCTGGTCGGCCTCGTGCAGGGCGGTCGCGACGCCGGCGCCGCGCTCGCGTCGGCCGACGTCGACATGGTCGTCTTCACCGGAAGCGTCGCCGCCGGTCGAATGGTCGCGCACGCGTGCGCCGAGCGCCTGATTCCCTGCTCGATCGAGCTCGGCGGCAAGGACGCTGCGATCGTCCTCGCGGACGCCGATCTCGATCGCGCCGCGAACGGAATCGTCTGGGGCGCGCTCACCATGAGCGGCCAGAACTGCGCGAGCGTCGAGCGTGTCTACGTCGAGAGGGCCGTCGCGAAGGAGCTGACGGACAAGATCGTCGCCCTCGTGAAGGGGCTGGCGGCGGGGGACGTCGGACCGCTGGCGACGTCCGCGCAGCAGGGCACGGTCAAGGCGCACGTCGAGGCGGCGAGGGCCGCGGGCGCGACCGTCCTATGCGGCGGCGAGCCCGGCGAGAAGGGCTACGCGTACGCGCCGACCGTCCTCGAGGTCTCGTCGGACGACACGCCGCTCATGAAGGACGAGACGTTCGGTCCGGTCATCCCGATCGCGACGGTCGAGAACGTCGACGAGGCGATCACCCGCGCGAACGCGTCGCGCTACGGCCTCACCGCGAGCCTCTGGACGAAGAAGGTCCGGCGCGGTGAAGAGCTCGCGCGCCGTCTTCGCGCCGGCGTCGTCACGATCAACAACCACGCGTTCACCGGAGCGCTCCCGCAGGCGCCGTGGAGCGGCGTCGGCGACACCGGCTATGGCATCACCAACTCGCCGCTCGCGCTCGACCACCTGACCCGCCCGCGCTTCGTGCTCGTCGACACGAGCCGCAGTAAGCGCGAGCTGTGGTGGTACCCGTACACGGACACGCTCCGCACGATCGCCTTGGCGTTCGCGGTGCTGCGGAGCAGGACCCGCGGGATCGGCGCGAAGCTCGGCGCGGTGTTTCGGCTGATCGGTGCGCTTCCGAAGCGGCTCGGCGGCGGCTGATTCAGTACCCCAGCACGCTCTCCACCCGCGCCGGCTCGAGGTGCTTGCGGCCGCCCAGGAAACCCAGCTCGATCACGAACGCGAACGCCGTCACGTTGCCGCCTTGCTTGGCCACGAGCTCCGCCGCCGCCTTCGCCGTCCCGCCGGTCGCGAGCACGTCGTCGACGATCGCGACGCGCGCGCCCTTGCGGATGCTGTCCACGTGCATCTCGAGCTCCGCCTTCGAGTACTCGGTCGCGTAGGCGACGCGATCGCTCTTCCACGGCAATTTGCCGGGCTTGCGCGCGGGAACGAAGCTCGCGTTCAAGCGCGCCGCGAGGGCTCCGCCGAAGATGAAGCCGCGCGCCTCGATGCCGACGATGGCGTCCACGTGCTCGCCGATGAGATGCTCGGCGAGGCTGTCGAGCGCGATGTGGAACGCCCGCGGGTCGGCGAGCATCGGCGTGATGTCCTTGAACATGATCCCCGGCGTCGGGAAATCAGGGACGTCGCGGATCTTCGATTTGACGTAGTCGAGGCGCGCGTTCGGCATGGCGCGCCGTCTTACGAGACTTTCGCGCAGATCTCCAGCACCGCCGCGTGGTCGGACGCCAGCGTCAAGTCGAGGACGAGCGAGACGACGCTGGCGGCGCTGTCGTCGTACGCGTCGGTGTCCGTCCCCGCGTCACGGTCGTGCCGCACGCCGGGCCCGCCCAGCCAGAGGTACTCGCGGCCGCGCGGGTCCTTCCGGTATTCGACGAGCTCGTCGTAGATGCGCTGGCCCAGGCGCGTCGCGCGGACCTCGCCCGTCCATTTCTCGGGCACGTTGACGCTGAGGAGCGGCGCCGGCTGCTTGCCGCCCGGCGCTTTTCCTGCGCGCGCGCGCGCGAAGAGCTCCATCGCGACGCGCACGGCGAGGTCGGCGACGCGCGGGATGTCGGCGCCCGGGTGGTGCGCGCTGACGGCGAGCGCCGGAATGCCGCGGAGCGCGCCCTCGCGCGCCGCGGCGACTGTGCCGGAGTAGAACGCGTCCTGGCCGAGGTTCATCCCGCGGTTGATGCCGCTGACGACGAGGTCCGGCCAGCGCGGCAGGATGCGCTGGCCCGAGTGCAGGGCGACATAGACGCAGTCGGCCGGTGTGCCGTCGAGCGCGAACATCGTCGGGTGGGGCGCCCCCGCGGCGGCCTTGGGCGTGAGCGCGCGCAGGCGGAGCGGGCGGTGAAGGGTGAGCGAGTGGCTCGTCGCGCTCTGTTCGGTCTCGGGCGCGACCATCACGACGTCGGCGCACGCCGCGAGCGCGTCGTACATCGCGCGGATTCCGGCGCTGGCGTGACCGTCGTCGTTGGACAGGAGGATGAGAGGGCGGGGCGTCACGGGACGTGCTTGTAGAGCGAACGCCCGGCGAACGGAACCGGCAAACGACGGCCGCGCGCGCGGCGCGAACCTTCGGGCTCGACACGGGCGGCGCCCATGCCCCATGATCCACGGGGTGATGCCCCCGGCCGACGCGGTCGACGACTACCACGGCACGAAGGTCCCCGACCCTTACCGGTGGCTCGAGGACGCGGAGAGCGAGCGCGTGCGCGCGTGGACGGCCGCGCAGAACGCCCGAACGCGCGAAGTCCTCGACGCGACGCCGGCGCCGAAGCTGCGCGCGCGGATCCGGCAGATGCTCGAGATCGGCTTCTGCGCGGCGCCGGCGGTCCGGACGACGAAGGCCGGCGGTCGCCGCTACTTCCACACGCGCCGCGAAGGGGGGCAGAACCAGCCAGTCCTCTACGTGCGCGACGGTGTCGACGGTCGTGACCGCGTCCTCGTCGATCCGCAGACGCTCTCGGCCGACGGCACCACCGCGCTCGACTGGTGGTACCCGTCGTGGGACGGCGCGCTGCTCGCGTGGGGCAAGAGCGACGACGGCAGCGAGGAGAGCACGCTCTACCTGAGGGACGTCGCGACGGGCGAGGACCGCGCGCTCGCCATCTCGCACACGCAGCACGCGTCGCTCGCGTGGCTGCGCGACGGCTCGGGCTTTTACTACTCCCGGTACCCGGCGCCGGGCTCGGTGCCGGAGGGCGACGAGAAGTACTTTTGCAAGCTGTTCCTCCACCGGCTCGGCGACGATCCGGCGAAGGACGCGTGCGTATGGGACGGCGCGGGCCGCGACAAGACCGACATCCCGAGCGTGGCTCTGTCGCCGGACGGCCGCTGGCTCGTCGCGCGCGTGCACATGGGCTGGGATCGGAGCGAGGTCTTCGTGCGCGACACCCGCGCGGGCGTGGGCGCGCCGTGGACGCCCGTGCCGGGGGCGACGGGGCGTCACGCCCTCTTCGAGCCGATCCCGCGGGACGGCGGCCTCTATCTCCTCACGAACGACGACGCTCCGCGCTACGAGCTGCGCGCGCTCGCGTGGGACGCGCTCGCGCAGGGCGATGGGGCGCGCCCGCGCGTCGTCATCGCCCAGGGCGCGGACGTGATCGAGGACGTCGCGATCGTCGGCGACGCGATCTTCGCGGCGTACCTACACGACGCCTCGACGCGCCTCGAGCGCTTCGATCTCACGGGCGCCTCGCGCGGCGAGATCCCGCTGCCCGCGCTCGGCAGCGCGGCGGTCACCGGCGCGTGGGACGGCGAGGAGGCCTTCGTCAGCTACACCTCCTTCGTCACCCCGTTCGAGGTGCGACGGTACGATCTGGCGACCGGCGCGCTCGCGCCGTGGGCAAAGGTGAAGAGCGCGCACGTCGGCGACGTCGAGGTCACGCTCCTTCACGCGACGAGCAAAGACGGCACCCGCGTGCCGATGTTCGTCGTCCGAAAGCCCGGCGCCGCGGCCGCGCCGAGCGCCGCCATCCTCTACGGGTACGGCGGCTTCAACGTGAACCAGACGCCGTCGTTCAGCGCGCGCGCGCTCATGACGGTGGAGCGCGGCGGCGTGTGGGTCGCCGCGGTCCTGCGCGGGGGAGGGGAGCTCGGCGAGGAGTGGCACCGCGCGGGAATGCGCGAGCGCAAGCAGAACGTCTTCGACGACTTCATCGCGTGCGCAGAGGAGCTCGCCCGCCGCGGCGTCACGACGCCGCAGCGCCTCTGCGTGATGGGCGGCTCGAACGGCGGCCTGCTCGTCGCCGCCGTCGTCACGCAGCGGCCCGACCTCTTCGCCGCCGGCCTGTCGCTCGTCCCGCTCACCGACATGCTCCGCTACCACCGCTTTCGCATCGGCAAGCTCTGGATCCCCGAGTACGGGTGCGCGGACGATCCGGCGGACTTCTCGTTTCTCTACGCCTACTCGCCGTACCACCACGTGAAGGAGCGCGCGGCGTACCCGGCGATGCTCTTCGCGACCGCCGAGAGCGACTCGCGCGTCGACCCGATGCACGCGCGAAAGATGGCGGCGCGCATGCAGGAGGCGCAGTCCGATCCTTCGCGGCCGATCCTCCTCCGCGTCGAGCGAAACGCCGGCCACGGCCAGGGCAAGCCCGTGAGCAAGATGGTCGACGAGCTCGCGGATGAGCAGGTGTTCGCATTTCGGGCGATCGGGATCCCCTTGGATTAACGGCACAAAGTCGGTAGAAGTGGGTGTGTGTATTTAAATCTGTGCGCGAAATTTGTTCAGTACTGACAGACTGAACTAATGCACAGGACATGAGCTACGACCACTCCGTTCTCCGCGCCCTCGTTCGCCTCGTCCGCGCCGGCAATCCCTCAGAGCCCGACGCCCTCGCCCGCTACGCCGGCGGCTCACGCGCCGACGTCTGCGCCGCGCTCGCGCGCCTCGTCGCGGGCGGGCTCGTCGATCGCACCCCTCGCCGCGTGGCGCCCACGCTCGCCGGGCTCTGCGTCGCCGTCGCCTCCGCGGCAGCACGCCGACGCCGCGCCAAGCCGCTCCGCCGCCAGTTCCCGGCCGCCCGCCGCCACGCGGCGTAGCCGCTCTCGCCGCCCGCCTCGTTCGCCCGCGTCGAGCGGACGTCGCTCGAGCGAGGCGGAATCGTGGTAACTCCGTCCGCGTGGACGCCCGCGGGACGTACGAGGCCGGTAAGCAGGCGCTGGCGCTCGCCGGGAGCGCGCTCGAGTCGCGCGCCCGGCTCATCGGCACGCTCCGGCTCCTCGTCGCGGCCGCCGGTGTCGGCGGCGTGGGCGGGATCGTCTGGGGCGGGCTGCCGACCGCCACCTGGTACGGGATCGGCGCGCTGGCTGCGCTCTTCGCGGTCCTCGTCGTCGTTCACGCCAAGGTGCACGCCGAGAAGGAGCGCACCTTGGCGCGCAAGCGCTTCCACGAGCGCGGGCTCGACCGGCTCGACGGCCGATGGACCCAGTTTCCCTCCAAAGGCGAGCGCTTCGCGGCGGACGGTCACCTGTTCGCCGACGATCTCGACGTCTTCGGGCGCGCGTCGCTCTTTCAGCTCCTCGACGCGACCGAGACGCGGCTCGGCACCGAGCGCCTCGCTGCGCTCGTCTCTCGCGAGGGCGACGAGCCGCGCGAGGCGGTGCGCGCGCGTCAAGACGCCGTGAAGGAGCTCGCCGGCAAGGTCGCGCTGCGCGAGGGCCTCTCGGCCGCCGGGGCCACGCTCGCCGAGGAGAAGCCCGATCCCCGCCCGTTCCTCGCGTGGGCGGAGTCGCCCGGCGGCGTCGGCGGGCTGCCGGGGCTGCCCATCTTCGCGAAGGTTCTGCCGTTCGTGACGGTGGGGCTCTTCGTGTTCGCCCACGACCTCGGGCAGCCGCGCCTGGTGGCGCTCGCGCCGCTCGTTCTACAGCTCGCCCTCCTCGGCTCGGTGCGCGCGCGCGTGGCCGAAATCACCGCCGCGGTGAGCGCGCGCGAGCACGGCTTCGCGCGCTACGGGGGGATGCTCGCGGCCCTCGAGGCCGAGCCGTTCACGTCGCCGCTCCTCACCGCCCTCCGCGAGAGGCTCCGCGCGAGCGGCGCCGACGCGACGGCGGAGATGGCGCGTCTCTCGAGGATTCTGGGTTTTCTCGACGCTCGGAACAATGAGGTGTTCCGGATCTTTATCGCGCCAGCATTGATGTGGGACTACAACTGCGCGCTCGCGCTCGACGGCTGGCGCGCGCGCGCGGGTAAGCACGTGCGCGCGTGGCTCGACGCGCTGGCCGAGGTCGAGGCGCTCGCGAGCGTCGCCGGCTTCGCGTTCGATCGGCCGGATCACGCGTTCCCCGAGCTCGTGGAGGGCCCGCGCCTCGAGGCCGAGGGCCTCGCGCACCCGCTCATCGCCGCCGGCAAGCGCGTCGCAAACGACGTCACGATCCCCGCGCCCGGGCACGCGCTCGTCGTGACCGGGTCGAACATGAGCGGCAAGTCGACGCTGCTGCGGGCGGTCGGCCTCGCGTGCGTCCTCGCGCGCGCCGGAGGGCCTGTGTGCGCCAAGCGGCTCGTCCTCGGGGACGCGCGGGTCGCGACCAGCATGCGCGTCCGCGACTCGCTCGAGGAGGGGACGTCGCGCTTCTACGCCGAGCTGAAGAAGCTGAAGCTCGTCCTCGGGTGCGCGCGCCAGGCGCCGACGCTGTTTCTCCTGGACGAGATCCTCCACGGCACCAACTCGCGCGAGCGGCTCATCGGCGCCCGCGCGATCCTGAAGGAGCTGCTCGCGCGCGGCGCGCTCGGCGCGGTCTCGACGCACGACCTGGCGCTCGGCGAGATCGAGGGCGAGGCCGGCGGCCGCGTCCGAAACGTCCACCTCGAAGAACAGGTCGAAGGCGACGTGATGACGTTCGACTATCGCCTCCGCGACGGCGTCGTCCAGAGCTCCAACGCGCTCCGTCTCATGCGGATCGTGGGGCTCGACGTCGTGTAGTCCGCGCGGACGCCTGCCCGCCATCGAAAAGTCGCCTGGTTTCGCAGACCTCGGCGCCCCCGCGCGGGCGCGCGAAGTGGGCGCGCCACCCCTGCGCAAACGCGTCGCCCGCGGCTGTGGCCGTGTGCTATTCCGAACGCATGGCGACTGAATCGGGGAAGACGCCCGTCCGAGTCCTCACGGTGACGATGAGCGACACGCGCAAGCGTTCGAACGACGAGTCTGGCAGGGCCCTCGTCGAGGAGCTCCTCGCCGGCGGCGTCCAGCACGTGAGGCACGTCGTCCTCCGCGAGGAGAAGCGGTTCCTGCAGGAGCTCGTTCGTTCGGTGTCGTCGGACAACGCGGCCGACGCCGTCGTCGTCACCGGCGGGACGGGCATCACGCCGCGCGACACCACCTACGAGGCCCTCCTCGAGATCTACGACAAGCACCTCATCGGCTTCGGAGAGACGTTCCGCCGCCTCTCGTGGGACCAGATCGGTCCGCACTCGATCCTCAGCCGCGCGAGCGCGGGCGTCGTCAACGAGTGCCTCGTCTTCTCGCTGCCGGGGAGCACGAAGGCCGTCCGCCTCGGCGTAAAATCGCTCATTTTGCCGGTCCTCGGGCACGCCGTCGAGCTGGCCATGGGCCGCTCGAACCACGTGCCGGAGAGGGTGCCGCCGGCGCCGCCGTCGGGGCCCGTCAGCGACTCGTGAAGGTTCGGGTCCTCTACTTCGCCGCCGTGCGCGACCTGGTCGGCGCGGGCGAGGAGGACCTCGAGCTGCCGCCCGGCGTCGCGACCGTGCGCGGGTTCGTCGCGTTCCTCGAAAGCGCGCGGCCGGCGCTCGCGGGCCGCATGGGGCACGTTCGCGTCGCGCGGAACGAGGCGTTCGCGCCTTTGGACGAGCCGATCGCGCCCGGCGACGTGCTCGCCCTCATCCCGCCGGTCGCAGGGGGCTGACGGGCGCGCAGGCGATCAGCCGTGCCCGTGCCCGTGCCCGTGCGGGTCGTCGTGCCCGTGTCCGCCGGGAAGGCAGCGCGCGTCGACCCAGCCGACCCACGCCGCGCCGTCCGGGCCGTGCTCGCGCTTCCAGATGGGCACGCGCGACTTGATGCGATCGATGAGCAGACGGCACGCGCGGAACGCCTCGTCCCGGTGCGGCGCGCTCGCGGCGCACACGATCGCGAGATCGCCGACGTCGAGCGCGCCGGTGCGGTGGATCGCCGCGACGCGCACGCCGGCGATCTCCGCCTCGATCTCCGTCGCGATCTTCTCCATCTCGCGCACCGCCATCGTGTCGTAGGCCGAGTATTCGAGCCGCGAGACCGCGCGGCCGTCGCTGAAGTCCCGCACGACGCCGAGGAACACGTCGACGCCGCCCGCGCCGGGGTGGCTCACATGACGTAGCGCCTCGTCCACCGAGAGCGGCTGCGCGCGAAGATCGACCCGCATGCTCAGTCCCTCGTCTCCCTCGTCCAGCGCCCCGTCTTGCCGCCGGCCTTCTCGAGCAGCGCGACGCCGAACGTCATGCCGCGATCGATGCCCTTGAGCATGTCGTAAATCGTGAGCGCGCCGACCGACGCGGCGGTCATCGCCTCCATCTCGACGCCCGTGCGGTCGCGCGCCTCGACACGCACGTAGAGCGTCACGCTGCGCTCGTCCACGCGGATGTCGACCTCGACCTTCGTCAGCGCGACGACGTGGCAGAGCGGGATGAGGTCGCTCGTGCGCTTGGCCGCCTGAATCGCGGCGACGCGCGCGGTCGCGAGGACGTCGCCCTTCGGCGCGCCGCCGGAGCGCAGGCGCGTCGCCGTCTCTGCGAGCATGTGCACGTCGGCGCGCGCCATGGCGACCCGCGCGGTCACGTCCTTGTCGCCGACGTCGACCATGTGCACCTCGCCTTTGGCGTCGAGGTGCGTCGAGAGAGGGCGCGCCGTGTGCGGCGCTTCGAAGATCTCGTCGTACGCGCGCCGGAGCTTCTCGCCGCGGCCGCGCCGCGCGAGGCGCGCGAGCGTGTAGCGGTCGAGCGGCGCGATGGCGCGCCAGCGCGCGGCGTCGAGCGGGCGCCCCTCGCCGAGCGCGCGCGCGAGGTCGACGGGCAGCCCCGCGGGCGGGTCGAACGCCGCGGTGACGGACTCGAACGGGACCGACTCCTCGGCGAGCAGATCCCGCACGCGCGCGGCGTCGACCTTGCGCTCGCTGCTGCCGAGCGACGTGATCGCGACGCGCGCGCTGCCGCGCATTCGTCGCCAGGTGAGGGCCGTGAGCTTCACGCCGGTGGCGTCGAGGGCGCGGCGCGCCGCGAGCGGGATCGCGTCCAGCCACTCGTCGAGCTCTTCGAAGGCGTAGATCTTCATGCGTGGCGTGCCGGGCTGGCAGCTAGCAGCTGCCAGCTGCCAGCTGCCACCTGCCACCTGCCACCTAGCAGCGAGCTGCTAGGTGCCACCAGAGGATACACCGCAAATATCTGTCGCGAAGGACGATGCGGACAGCCGTTGCGTTCCCGAATATCCTTTTCCAAGATTCCACGTTTCTCGCCGGAGGCCACCCATGCGCCGCGTCCTGTCTGCTTTCGCGTTCGGCGTTCTCCCCGCGCTCGCGTGCTCGAACGGCAGCGTCACCTACGCGACCCCGCCGACGTTGCCCGAGGCCGGCGCCATCGACGGCGGCGCGGCGGTCGACGCCGCCCTTCCGCCGGGGCTCGGCGTCGGCGGCGCGTGCGACATGGCCCGCCCGTGCCGCGCCGGCCTCGACTGCGCCGCCGGCAAGTGCGCGCCCGGGCACTCGCTCGGCGACGGCGCGCCGTGCGTCATTAGCGACGAGTGCAAGGTGGGCCAGTACTGCGGCGCCGCGCGCACGTGCGCGCCCGCGGGCAGCGGCGCCGACGGCGACGGTTGCAAGAGCAACGCCGACTGCGCCGCGGGGCTC
>JAYVXL010000908.1:0-3105 GCA_043785185.1 Myxococcales bacterium | reverse complement strand
TGCCGCGGCGGCGACCGGGGCCGCGGTCGCCACCGTCGCCACGTTCGACGGCGCCATCTCGGGCGGAAGCTGCGCGGCGCGGCTCGCGTGCGGCCGCCCGACGAGCACGAACACGAGCAGCGCGGTCGCGCCGGCGAGCGCGCCGCCGGCGAGCGCGAGGCCGAGGCGCGACGTGCGCGCGCCGACCTGGGAGAGCGGCCCGGCGGTCATCACCGTCTGCGTCGACAGGAGGCTGCCAGCGCCGCTGTAGATCGGAATGGCGCGCGGCGCGACCGTCGGCGGTCCGAGGGCGCGCCACGCCTTGAGGAGCTCCTGCGCGGAGGCGAAGCGGTCCTCGGGCCGCCGCGCCAGCGCGCGCGCGACGAGCGCGTCGAGGCCCGCCGGCACCGGCACCTGCGCCAAATCGCGCAGGGCGCGCGCGGAGCGTTCGAGCTTGCTCGCGATCATCGCCATCTGACCCGACGCGTCGTGCGCGAGGCGGCCGCTGACCATCTCGAAGACGACCATCGCGAAGGAGTACAGGTCCGCGCGCTCGTCGACCTTCGACGCGCCGCGGATCTGCTCGGGCGCCATGTACGCGACCGTGCCGAGCGCCTCGCCGGTCGTCGTGAGGTGCGCGGTGTCCTGCGAGTCGAGCTTGCAGACGCCGAAGTCCAAGACGCGCGCGCGCCCCGTCGGCGCGAAGCCCGGCTCCGCGATGGTCTCGAGGAAGATGTTCCCCGGCTTCAGGTCACGGTGCACGACGCCGGCGGCGTGCGCGTCGATGATCGCGAGGAGCACGTGCTCGCCGATCCACTGCGCCTCCTCCCACGGGAGAAACCCCGACGCGCTGCGGAGGCGCGCGCCCAGCGTCTCCCCGTGGAGGAGCTCCATGACGAGGAACAGCTCGCCCTGCTCGTCGCGCCCGACCTCGATGAGCTTCGGCACGTACGGGCTCTGCACGCGCGCCGCCGCCTGCGCCTCGCGGTAGAGGCGCTGCACGAGCACGTCACCGAGCGCGCTGCGCGTGACGACCTTGATCGCGACGCGGTCGCCGGTCTCCAGGTTCGACGCGGCGAACACCTCGCCCATCCCCCCTCTTCCGATGGAGGCCTCGAGGCCGTAGCGGCCGCACAAAACGCTGCCGACACCGATGGACACGACATGACGAGAGTACCACGATCCGAGGGCGCCCGCCCTAGCCGGCCGGGTGCGTCCGCAGGTCCTTCTTCAGCACTTTCCCCGTGGGGTTGCGGGGCAGCGCGTCGAGGAAGACGAAGTCGCGCGGCACCTTCGGGCCGGCGAGCCGCTCGCGCGTCCAGACCTTCAGCGTGCCCTCGTCGAGCACCGCGCCGGGCTTCTTCACGACGAACGCGCGCACGCGCTCGCCCCACTCCGCGTCGGGGACGCCGACGACGGCGACCTCGGCGATGCCCGGGTGCTGCTCGAGCGCGCCCTCGACCTCCGCCGGGTACACGTTCACGCCGCCGCTGATGACCATGTCGCGCTTGCGTCCCTCGATGAAATACCGCCCGTCGCGATCGACGCGCGCGAGATCGCCGACGCTGAAGAAGCCGTCGTTCATGCTCTCCCGCGTGGCGGCGTCGTCCTTGTGGTAGCCGGTGACGAGGAGCTTGTTCTTCACGAAGAGCTCGCCGACGCCGCCGGCCACGGCGGCGCTCCCGTCCTCGCCGAGCAGGCGGATCTCGTTGCCCGGCACCGCTTTGCCGATGGTGCCAGGCGCGGCGCGCAAGTCCTGTGGCTTGGCGAGCGTGACGAGGCCCGTCTCGGTGGCGCCGTAGAAGTTGAAGAGCACGTCGCCGAACGCGTCCATGAACTCGAGCGCGAGCGGGCCGGGGAGCGGCGCGCCGCCGGAGAAGACGACGCGGAGCGAGCGCGTGTCGTGGCGCGCGCGCACCGCATCGCCCAGCTCCATGACGCGGTGGAGCATCGTCGGCACGAGCGCCGTCGTCGTCGCCCGGTGCTTGTCGACGAGCGCGAGGAACGGCTCGGCCTTGAAGTCATCCATCAGCACGCACGTGTTGCCGAGCAGGTGCGAGAGCGACAGGAACCCGAACGCCGTCGAGTGGTACATGGGGCAGGTGACGACGTGCACGTCGTCGACGCGCATCGGCGTCTCCGCGATGAAGCGCATGAACGCGGGCAGCGCCTCCTTCGGAAACTTGCGGACGGCGCCCTTCGGCTTGCCGGTCGTGCCGGAGGTGTAGATGACGACGGCCGCGTCGTCCTCGGCGCCCTTCTCGGGCGTGAAGGGGGCGCGGCCCTCGAGCAAGCGCTCGGCCGGCGTGACGCCGGGGACGTCGCCACCCACGGCGAAGTAGCCGTCGTCCGGGATCTTCGGCAGCTCGCGCTTGGCCTCCTCGACGACGGTCCATAGGCTCGCCTCGAACGCGAGCGCGACCGCCCCGCAGTGCGTCGCGAGGTAGACGAGCTCCTTCGCCGTCGAGCGCCACGAGATGGCGACCGCCGCCGCGCCGAGGCGCGCCGCCGCCGCCGCGATCTCCACGAACTCCGGCCGGTTCTTCATCATGACGACGAGGCTCGTGCCGCGCTTGAGGCCGTGCGCGGCGAGGCCTGCGGCGATTCGGTCGATGCGCGCGTCGAGCTCGGCGAACGTGACGGCGCGATCGCGCCACACGAGCGCCGGCTTGTCCGGCGAGTTCTGGGCGTGGATGCGGTAGATGAGCGACGGGTTCTGCGACGTCGCGGTCATCGCGCGCGCGAGCTCGAGCGCGCCGCGGGCGCGCAGGTCCCACATGAAGCCGCTCGTCTGCGCGACCTTCATCGCGGCGCGGACACGGTCGGGGACGTCGTTCAAACGCGTGCGGAGCTCGCCGAGGAAGGCCACGACGCGAACTCTACCAGTCGCGAGCCGAGCCGGTGTAATCTCCACCGGCCCATGGACGAGGAGAAGCGCGAAGCGGAGCGCGCCGCGATCACCCTCAAGGTCGACTACAAGCGGATCAACACGTTCTTCGCGGACTACACGAAGAACATCTCCAAGGGGGGAACGTTCATCCGCACGACCAAGCCGCTCGCGATCGGCACCGAGTTCGTCTTCGAGCTGTCGCTGCCGACGCAGAGCGAGCAGCTGCGGCTCCTCGG
>JAYVXL010000907.1:0-3109 GCA_043785185.1 Myxococcales bacterium | reverse complement strand
GCGTCTTCGACCTCGCCTGGAGCGACGCGCACCGCGTGGCCTGGGCGTGCGGGCCCTTCGGCGTCGCCATCTTCCGGCCGCGCTGACTTTGTCCCGTTCGACCGGGGCATGCTAATCGCCAAAGGAGCGTTCTTCCTTCAGGGAAGAGCGGCAGTAGAGGAGCGAAAGAGGACGACATGCCCATCCTCGTGCAGAAGTACGGCGGCTCGTCGGTCGCCGACGTCGAGAAGCTAGGCCATGTCGCCGACAAGGTGGCCGCCGCCCGCCGCGCCGGCAATGACGTCGTCGTCGTCGTCAGCGCGATGGGAAAAAAGACCGACGAGCTCCTCGAGCTGGCCCGCGCCGTCGCGCGCTCGTCGCCTGGGCAGGCGGGACAGGCCGGCCAGGCGAGCGCGCCGTTCGACCCGCCGCGGCGCGAGCTCGACATGCTCCTTTCGACGGGCGAGCGCGTGACGATGGCGCTCCTGTCCATCGCGCTCCAAGCCCGCGGCCTGGACGCGATCAGCTTCACGGGCAGCCAATCCGGCATCATCACCAACGATCGCCACTTCGACGCGCGCATCATCGAGGTGCGCCCGCACCGCATCGAGGACGAGCTCTCGCGTGGCCGCATCGTCATCGTCGCCGGTTACCAGGGCATGAGCTACCGCCGGGAGATCACCACGCTCGGCCGCGGCGGCTCCGACACGACCGCGGTCGCGCTCGCCGCGGCGCTCGGCGCCGAGCGCTGCGAGATCTATAGCGACGTCGACGGCGTCTATTCGGCCGACCCGCGCGTCGTCGCCGATCCCGTGCACCTGCCGGACCTCGATCTCGCGACGTTGCAAGAGATGGCCGAGGCCGGCGCAAAGGTCCTGAACGCGCAGGCCGTCGAGTGGGCACGCAAGGCCAAGATCGCGATCCACGCCCGCAAGACCGCCGACCCGGTCGGCGCCGACGGGCGCGTGGCGAAGGAGACCGTCGCACGCGAGCGCGCGCACGACCCGGGGGCCGGCGCCGGCGCCGCCACCACCGCGAACGTGCGCGGCGTCGTCGGGCTCGATCGCGTCGTGCTCGCGCAGATGGACGCGCGCCTCGCGGGGCGCTTCGCGGAGGCCGCCGCGGAGCTCGGCGTGCCGCTCCTGGACGGCGGCGCGGCGCGCGGCGCGGCGCACATGGCGATCCCGCTGCTCAACGTGCCGGACTGGGACGTCAAGCGGCGCGCGCTCGAGGCGCGCTTCGGCGACGAGCTGTCGTTCGTGGGCGCGCAGGCCATCGTGAGCGTCGTGGGGCAGGGGCTCGACCACGAGGCGCCGCGCTTCCTCGCCGTCCTCGCGCAAAAGGAGATCGCGCTGCGCACGCTGACGATGGGGCCGCTGCGCATCGCGGCCACGATCGACGCGGTGCACCTCGGGGACGCGCAGCGCGCCCTGCACGCGGCGTTCGTCATCGGCGGCTAGTCTGTAGTCTCGTCCAGGGAGGAGCTAGGCGACGGCTCGGTCAGCCGCCGCGCCGCGCCACGCGCGCGACCGCGCGTCGCACCTCGTCCTCGGTCGCCGGCGTCGTCACCGGGTCAGCGGGCCCGACCAAGATCTGCAGCGCCCGCACCGTCGTCCGCGCCTCACGCGCCGCCGCCGCGTCGGTCGCCCTCTCCGCCAGCGCCAGCAGGCGGCGCCACGCCGCGAGCTGCGCGGGCGCTTTGCCCTCCTCGCCGAACCACCCCGCGAGCTCGCGCAGCGCGCCGCGGTCGCTCGTCTCCGTCGCGTACACCGCGAGATCTCTCTCGGCTTCGTCACGTAGCCCAAGCGCCCAGCGCGCGCGCGCGCGGCCGGCGAGCGCCTCGTGGAGGCCCGGCACGTGCTCCATCGCCACCGAGTAGACGCGCTCGGCCTCGCGCGCGTCGCCGCGCCGCGCCCGGAGCTCGCCGAGACCGAGGTACGCGTCCGCGAGCGTCGGGTCGAGCGACAGCGCCTCGCTGTACCGCCGGAGCGCGAGCTCCTCCTGGTGCGCGGCGTCGTGGGCGCGCGCCTCGCGAACGAGCTCGCCCGCGCTCGACGCCCGCGCGCTGCCGGCCGCCGCGAGCAGCGCCGCCGCGAGCAGCGACGTACGAAGGCCGAAGGAGCGCACTCCCTCTACTGTAGCGGGCGAACCGCGCGTTCGAAACGGAATGCGCGCTCCGTCAATCCACCGACTGGCTGTCCTCGATGGCCTCGCTGCGGCGCGGGCGCATGTTCGTCTTCAGGATCTGCTTGCGGACGCGGATGGCGTCGGGCGTCACCTCGACGAGCTCGTCGGCGTCGATCCACTCCATCGCGGTCTCGATGTTGAGCGTCCGCGGCACGTCGAGGACGGTGTTCTCGTCCTTGCCGTGGTTTCGCACGTTCGTGAGCTTCTTCTCTTTGATCGCGTTGACGTCGGTGTCGTTGGGCCGGTTGTGCTCGCCGAGGATCATGCCCTCGTAGACGGGCTCGCCCGGCGAATGGAAGAAGCTCCCGCGCGGCTGGAGGTGAAAGAGCGCGTACGGGGTCGTGACGCCGGCGCGGTCGCAGACGATCGCGCCGTTGGGGCGCTTCATCATCGTGCCGCCCCACGGCTCCCAGCTGTCGAACATCGTGTTGAGGAGGCCCGTGCCGCGCGTCGAGGTGAGAAACTCGCCGCGGAAGCCGATGAGGCCGCGGCTCGGCACGCGGTACTCGAGGCGCGCGCGACCGAAGCCCGGGTTGCTCATCTTCACCATGCGCCCCTTGCGCTCGCCGAGGCGCTCGGTGACGACGCCGATGAAGCTGTCCGGCACGTCGACGACGACGAGCTCGAACGGCTCGCACGTCTGGCCGTCCTGGACCTTCAAGACGACCTCGGGGTTGCCGAGCTGCATCTCGTAGCCCTCACGGCGCATCGTCTCGACGAGGATGGCGAGCTGGAGCTCGCCGCGCCCGAGCAGCGTGAACGTGTCCGGCGAATCGCTCTCCTCGAGGCGGATGGCGAGGTTTCGGCGCGTCTCGCGGATGAGGCGCTCGCGCAGCTGCCGGCTCGTCAGGAACTTCGACAGCTTGCATTTGCCGGCGAACGGCGACGTGTTGACGCCGATCTTCATCTTGATCGTCGGCTGCTCGACGTGAATCCGCGGCAG
>JAYVXL010000906.1:0-3116 GCA_043785185.1 Myxococcales bacterium | reverse complement strand
GAGCGCTTGTACGCGGCGTGCGCGCAGCTGACCGCGGAGGAGCTCGCCGCGCCGCGCACCGGTTTTTTTCCTTCGATCGTGAGGACGCTCGCGCACATCGCGGTCGTCGACGACTACTACCTGGACGGCCTCGAGCGCGGCGGGCGGGGCCGCGCGATCTTCGACGGGATCCCTGCCCTCGAAGCGAGCTTCGACGCGACGCGCGCGCTGCAGCGGACGGCCGATGAGCGCCTCGTCGCGCTCCTGCGCGCGGCGGACGACGCGACCCTCGAGCGCGCCGTGACGCTCGCGCGCCGCGAAGGACCGCAGGAGGACCGCGCCGGGGACATCCTGCTCCACCTCTTTCAGCACCAGGTGCATCACCGCGGACAGGTGCACGCGATGCTGAGCGGGACACGCGTGGCGCCGCCTGCGCTCGACGAGTTCTTCCTGCGCGCCGAGCGGCCGATCGCGCTCGCCGAGCTCGCGCAGGCCCGCGCGGCGCGGTAGCGGCCGGCGAGAGCTACGCCACCTTCGTCCACATCGCGCTCTGATCGCCCTCGTAGACGAGCGTGCCCTCCTGCGTGAACGCGAACGTGTAGCGCGCGAAAACGCTCCGGTCGCCGCGCCGCAGCTTCACGGCGCTGCACGACAAGAGCAGCGGCGCGCCCGGCGGCGCCAGCGCCCTGAATCGCGCCGCGTGGATCTTCGCGCCGTAGCCGACCCAGCCGTCGGCGTGCCGCAGATCGAGGATGAAGTACGCGTGCGCGAACGCGATCATGCCCGTCATGTGGACCATCAGGCCACCGGAGACGTGGCGGGGGTGACGGACCGGGTGCGCGCGCTGCGTGCGCGTGAGCGGCAGGTCGTCGCTCGTCGGCATGCGCCCGACGATGCGGCTCGCCTCGCGATCGAGCAGGACGATGTCGTCGAGGAGTAGGCCTTCGGGGCCGTAGGGGCAGTCGGCGACGAAGGCGGGATCGAGCGGCATCGGCGGGCCGTTATAAGATAATGTCCGCGCATGCGAAAGGTCGCGCTCCTGCTCGCGCTCGCCGGCTGCCCGTCGCGCGCGCCCTCGCCGGCGTCGGACGCGGGGCCCGCGGCGAGCGCGTCCCTCGCGGGCGGCGCCACCGTGAAGGACGCGGCCGCGCCGACGGAAGCCGTCGCCGCGCGCGCCTGGCTCGCCGACGCCGGGACGGCGACCGTCCCGTACGTATCGAAGCAGGGCTTGTTCTCCGCGTCAGTCCCGGCCGACGCGAAGCCGTACGAGACGACGAGCGGCGTCGCCTGGTCGCTCGCCGGGGCCACGTTGGCCGTCTCGTACTACGACGGCAAGCCGCGCGGCGTCGATCGGTCGGGGCAATACGATTTGGCGCGCGACATGGTGAACGGCAGCGCGCTCGAGAAGGAGGAGGACGTGAAGCTCAGCGGCTTCCCGACGCGCCTGCGGCGCATGCGCGTCGTGCCGGTCGGCAGACCCGTCCTTTTTCGCCGCAGCGCGATCGTCGTCGACGGCGACCGGACCTTCGACGTCAGCTGCTCGAGCCCCGCGCGCGAGGACCTGGACGCCCCCCTCTGCCAAGCGCTGTTCGCTACGTTTCTCGCCGTAGCGTCGAAGCCGGCGCCGCGGCACTGAACCTCTTCCGTCTGCACCAGAGCCTCCGTGGTCAACTCCGCCGTTCGCCGGTTCTTCGCCACACGGTTCGTGGCCGTGGTCGGCCTTCAGATGCAGAGCGTCGCGATCGGGTGGGACGTCTACGACCGCACGCATCGCGCGCTCGACCTTGGCTACGTCGGTCTCGCGCAGTTCGTCCCCGCGGCGCTGCTCTCCTTGTTCGCCGGAGCCGCCGCGGACCGCTTCGAGCGCCGGCGCATCCTCGTCGTCACGAACCTCGCGCTCGCGGCGTTGACGGCGCTCCTGTTCTTCATGCCCCGCGCGTGGGGAATCGCGCCGGTGTACGGGGTCCTCGTCTTGCTCGGCGTCGCGCGCGCGTTCTCCGCGCCCGCGAGCCAGGCGCTCCTGCCCGATCTCGTGACCAAGGAGCAGTTCCCGCGCGTCGTCGCGCAGAGCTCGACGATCTGGCAGATCGGCCTCGTCGCAGGCCCGGCGCTCGGCGGCCTCGCGTTCGGGGCGCTCGGCGCGCGCGTCTACGCGGTCTGCGGGCTCCTCTTCTTATTGTCGACGGCGCTGGTGGCGTCCCTGCCGGTCCGCTCGGTCGCGCCCGCTCGTCGGGCCGCGACATGGCACGAGCTGACCGGCGGCGTTCGCTACGTGTGGGCGCGCCCGCTGATCCTGGGCTCGATCTCACTCGATCTCTTCGCGGTGCTGCTCGGCGGCGCGGTCGCGCTCTTGCCGATTTTCGCGCGCGACGTGCTCGCGGTCGGCCCGTGGGGCATGGGGCTCCTGCGGAGCGCGCCCGCCGTCGGCGCGCTATTGACGGGCGTAGCGCTCTCCCGTTGGCCCCTGACCCGACGCGCCGGACCCGTCATGCTCGTGTGCGTCGCGCTGTTCGGCGCCGCGACGATCGCGTTCGGCCTCTCGACGAGCCTCCTCGTTTCGCTGGCCGCGCTGTTCGTCACCGGCGCCGCGGACATGGTGAGCGTGGTCGTGCGCCTCACGCTCGTGCAGCTCGAGACTCCTTCGGACATGCGGGGGCGCGTCGGAGCCGTGAACTCGGTGTTCATCGGCGCGTCCAACGAGCTCGGCGAGCTGGAGTCGGGCCTCACCGCGGCCTGGCTGGGGGCGGAGAACGCGGTCGTGCTGGGGGGCGTCGGTACGCTGATCGTCGTCGCCGTCTGGTCCCTGCTGTTTCCGGGGCTGAGGCGGGTGGACCGGTTGGATCGGACCGGCCCGGCGGCTTGAAGCCGCCGCGCGATCGCGGGCGGCCCTGCCGGAGACGAATGGGTCGGGGGGCGATGTGTCACGCTCCCCGACGTCGGGTCACGCCGCCGCCGGCCGCGCCGCGGCCAAAGACAGACTCCCCTCGCGTGTTCGTAGCGACGTGAAGGTCCGCGCGCACCTCCTCGCGGCGCTCGTCGCCAGGGTCGGCCTCGCCTGCGGCCTGGCGATCGTGCTCGCCGCGGGCTGCCGCAACCCGCCGGCCCCGCCGTCGCCCGCGCTGCAGCCGGCTCCGGGA
>JAYVXL010000905.1:0-3127 GCA_043785185.1 Myxococcales bacterium | reverse complement strand
CGATCACGCGCGCCGGCGCGGTGATCACGATCGCGTTCGACGTCCCGAATCCTCCGCTCGTGTTCGACGCCAACGTCGCGCCGCCGCACACCCAGGCGAACGTCGAGTGGGCCGCCGGCAAGGGCTTCGAGGTCACGGACGGCGCGGGCGGAAAGCTGACGATCGCGAGCGCCACGATCTCGGGCGCGAACGTGCTCCTGACGCTCTCGGCCGATCCCGGCGCCGCGACGGTGAACGTCGCGTACGCGATCACGCAAGACGGCGCGGGCTTTCAGGGCGGCACGAACGAGGGCCTCTACGGCTTGCTCCGCGACTCCGACGAGTTCACGGGGGACGACGCCGAGACCATCGAGGCGCAGC
Organism: Myxococcales bacterium; assembly: GCA_043785185.1. Classification (GTDB taxonomy): domain Bacteria; phylum Myxococcota_A; class Polyangia; order Polyangiales; family Polyangiaceae; genus JANYHK01. Next base: position 2,767 of record JAYVXL010000905.1, on the reverse strand, counting down.
TCACCGCCGGCTCCGCGGCCGTCGCGAGTCTGACGCCGGGCGCGTTCGTGCGGCGCGCGGGGCGAGACCTCGTCGAGGGGTCCGGCGTGCCGGCCGACATGATGGTCGTGTCCCACGTCTCCGACGACGCGCTGACCTTGTCGGCTCCGTGGCCCGGCCCGACCGGCAAGGCGACGCTGTCCTTCCGGCACAACCACCGCAACTACTGCGTGCACTTCGCGATGGCCGCGCAGTAGCCGCGTCGACGCTCGCCTCGTTACGGCTCGATCGCGCAGGCGCACGCCAAGAGGCGCCTCGTCGCCATGTCACGGCCTCCGGACGCTACTTCCTCTTCCGCGGGTTGTGCGCGTTTACCAGCCTCGCGTAGTCGGGGAGCGGAACCTCCTCCGCGAGGCGCGAGCTCTTTCGCGCGGCCTCCGCGTGCGCCGGGAGCTTCTCGCACATGCGCGTGAGCTCGGCGGCGCCGGGGACCTTCTCGCGGTCGGTCCACGACGCGAGCGCGGCGCCGAGGGCGGTGACGCTGGCTTCTCCGCCGCGGAGGTGGCCACGGCGGCCGAGGTCGAGGTAGCTCCGCGCGAGCGCGTCGCCGTCGAAGCGGTGCTGCACGACGAGCTCGGTCGCGGTGCGAAGCACGGCCTCCGCAGGCAGCCGCCCGTCTTCGTAAATGACGAATGCAGCTTGCAAGTAATTGTAGAACGGCACGACGCGCGCGCCGTAGATGCGAAAATCGTCGGGCGGCGTCTGGCGCTCGAGGTGGATGAGGACGCGCTCGACGATGTCGCGCGGCGAGAGGCGGCGCACGTCGGCGACAAGCTCCTCGAGCACGTCCTCGTAGACTCGGCCCTTCTCGCAGATGGCGACGAGCGCGTCCTCGCCGACTTTGCCGGCGCAGATGTCGCCGTAGAGCGAATAGACGAACGCGTCGGCCTCTGCGTCGTCGCCGACGAGCGTCTCTTTGAGCCGGAGCTTCTCCATCTGCGCGTCGTCGGCGCTCTTGGTCCGCGCGCGCAAGAGCGCCGGGAGCTTGTAGCCGAGCTGGTCCTTCAGCGCGCGAAAACGCAGGCGCAGCATGTTCTGCAGGTTCGGCTTGAGCGTGAAGCTGTCCCACGTGATGCCGTCGAGGCGCAGCTTGCTCTCGAGGCGCCGGCGCATCTGCTCCGGCGAGCCGCTCAGGATGTGCACCGATACGCCCGCGCGCACCATCTCGCGCAGGAGCGTCGACGCGCCGGGGTTCGTGCGCTTCTCGTCGGGGCGCTCGAGCGCCGTCTTCACCAAATCGCGGAGCGTATCGAACTCGGTGCGCAGGTACGTCTTGTCGAGGTCCCAGCGCGCGATGTGCGAAGGCACGGCCACGGCTCGAGGTTACCTCACTTGGGGCGGGCGCACGCGGCAGCCGGCCCCTGCGCGTCGGCGTCGCACGGGCCGAGGCCGACGCCGCGACAGCTGACCTTCACGCGGCGACCGGCGGCGCAGAACGCGAGGTCCTCCCCGTCGCAGCGCGCCGGGCCGGGCTCGCACTCGAGAGGCTTGGTGATGACGCAGCGGGCGCCCGCGCCCTTGCCCGCGCATCGGAGGCCGAGCGCGCCGCAGTCGGAGACGCGCGTGTCGCCGTAGTGCCCGTGCGCGAGGCACTCGACGAGGCGATCGTCCGCGCAATACCGCGCGCCGACCTCGGCGCAGTGGAGGTGCTCGCCCTGCGGCTCGCACGTCGCGCCGTTCTCTCCGCTCTCCTCTTTGTGCTGCACGCAGCGCGTGCCGGAGGCGCAGAGCGTCCGCCCTTCGACCATGCCGTCGTGGCAGATCAGGATGGCGCTCGTCTTGTCGCCGCCCTGGCCGTCGCAGCGCTCTTCGGGCGCGCCGTCGGGGCAGAGCGCCGGCGACCAGCAGCCGCGCGTGACGAGGCCGCCCGCGATCTTCCGCTCCTCGCAGCGCGCGCTCGCGGCGCCGCACTCGAGGCGCGTGCTCGCGCTCACGTCATCACGCGCGCAGCTGATGAACGCGTTGCCGTCGCACGCCGTCATGGCCCCCGGGTGGGCGCGGCAGTACTCCGCGGCGCGCGCGTCGGAGGCGGCGCCGCGCGCGCAGGCGGCGATCTCTGCGCAGCCCTTGGCGGCGGCGAGGCACGTCTGCACGGGATCGCTCCGTGTGCGCACGCGGGCGACCCACCAGTCGATGCACGCGCCGGGCTCGCGGAGGCGCGGCGTGTCGTGGGCGCCGGCGCAGCTCGCGATCTTCGCGCAGCGAGCGGCGACTTCGTCGAGCCACTCGGGCGTCCCCGCGTCGTTGAGCGTGAGGGTCGGGCCGACGGCCGCGGGCGGCGGCGGCGACGGGCAAGCGGACACCGCGGCGGCGAGCAGCGCCGACGTGGCGACGTGCCGGATGGAGGGTGAGGCGAAGGGGGGCTTCACGTCAGACGGCGATGCTGCGCTTCAGGTCCTCGAGCGAGTGGAGGAGCTCGTGCGCGCCGGACTCGAACGCGAGCTCCATCGCCTCGCGCAGGTAAAGGCGCGCCTCGTTCTTCTTCTCGCGGCCGTTCGCGACGGTCGCGAGCGCGCCGAGCACGCTCGCGCGGTCCTTCCCGCTCGGACCGGCGATGTCGAGCGCCTCGCGCAGGACGCCCTCGGCGTCGGTCAAGTCCCCTGCGGCGGCGAGCGCCTCGCCGAGCTTACGGCTGAAGATGAGGACGGCGCGCATCGGGTCGTCGAGCTCCCCGCGGAACAGCTCGCGGCGCGCGAGCTCGAGGCCTCGGCGCAGCGCCGTCACGGTG
>JAYVXL010000904.1:0-3127 GCA_043785185.1 Myxococcales bacterium | reverse complement strand
GACGCCGCGCTTCTCGCGTGGCCGCACGGTGTAGCGAAACGGGAACCGGTAGCTGACGAACACGCGCCCCTCGTCGACGAGCACGCCGACCTGGTCGACCGATGGAACGCGCGTGGCGAGGTTGGCGCCGAAGCGCAGGCGAACGGCCGCAGGCGGCTCGGGGATCGCGAAGGTCAGCGGGCCGTCGTGGCGCACGCCGTCGAGGCGCATGACGTCGCCGGGGCGGACGCGCGGCGCGATCATCTTTGGGTAGGCCGTGTTGAGCGAGGCCGGGCGGACGGCGAGGATCTCCTTTTGGTCCTCGCTCAGCTCCCACCCGTTGCGAAAGCGCGCCGCGCTCGCCGTCGGGCAGAAGCCGAAGCCGCACACGGCGGGCTGCGCGTCCCACGACGTCATCGGGGAGTCGGGCTCCTCGAGGTTCGGCAGCGGAGCGCCGTCGGCGTCGTCCTCCTGCACGCAGAAGCCCTTTCCCGCGGGGTTGTCCATGTACGGCATCGCCAGGTCGTCCCACGACGTCGTGCCGCCAAACGCGGACGCGACGGTCAGCGGCACCTCGGTGAAGACGCCGGCGCGTGAGGCCTCGAGGCGGCCCGTGGCGCGGCGGAGCCAGATGCGCTCGCCGAACACGTTCGCGCGGCGCACGAAGTCCCCGACGCTCACCGCGACCTCCATCCGCGAGACCGGCGCGCCCTTGGACGCGCGCGCGTGCCCGAAGACGAAGAGGTCGACGCCTCCTTTCACGAACGGTGTCTCCGCTTCGATGTTCCCGTGAGGCGTTTCCTGCGGCGCCCCCGACACGAGCCAAGGCTGCTCGTCGGCGATGACCAAGCGACCTCTTTCGAGACCGTACGTGACGCGCACGACCACCGACGCGGCCATGCGGTCTCCCTCGATCACCGTGGCCAGGAGCGCCGCGGGCAGCGTGGTCTCGTTCACGAGGTCCATGGCGTTCTCCTTGATCCGCGCCCGTCAGCCGCAGCGGCGCGCGAGGACGGCGCGGTAGTAGTCGAACAGCGTCTTGTACTTTCCGAAGAGCGCGCGGTCGGCGAAGAAGCGGTCGCCCCAGGCGCGCGACTCCTCCGCGTCGCTCGCCGGGCAAAGGCCGTAGCAGTGGTGGATGCGCTTGATCGCGGCGCCGTCGCGCGCGTCCACGATCTCTGCGCGGAGGCACGCGTATTGCTGGAGCGTCAGGACCGGGTGCGCCCGATCCTTGGGCGCGTCGGGCGACGTCGGCGACGACTGCGCCACGATCGAGAAGCCCGAGCGGCGTGTCGGCGTCGCCTCCTCCTCGACGTCCGCCTCCGGGGCGGGGGCCGAGAGCGCGCCCCGCGTCGCCGCGAGGGGGGTCGCAGGCGGCGCGTCGCCGGGGAGCGGCCCAAGGTCCTCGACCGCCGGATTGTCCGCGGCGAGACGGCGCCTCGTCGCGTCGAGCGCGCGGCCGTACCCCGCGACCGCCTCCACATCACCCGCGTCGACCGAGCGGAACAGCGCGACGTGGCCGGAGAGCTGGAGCCTTCTCCACGCGCCTTTGGCGTGCCCGAGCCGCTCGAGGACCTCGCCGCGGCGCTCGGCGGGGAAGTGCTCCACCGTCGCCGAGAGGACGGCCCACGTCTCGAGATCCATGCGCGCCACGTCCGACTCCGTCTTTGCGTTGCTCATCGTCCTTCTCCCTCAGCAGTTGAGTTTGATGATCGCGCCGTCGATGGTGACGGCGTTGTCGCCCTTCACGCTCACGTCCGAGCCGGAGATGCTCACCTTGCCGCCCGTGATCGCGATGTCGCCGCCGTCGAGCGTGATCTTCGCGGCGCCGCGAACGTGCACGGTGTCGCCCACGACCTCGATCGTCGGCGCCTTCACGTCCGCGTGCGCTTCGCTCTCCACGACGACGAATCCCTTCCCGTGCAGACGCGCGGTGTTGCCGCCGTAGATGCTGACGAGCGCGCCTGCCTTGCTCACGAGCGTCGTCTTGGCGTCGCTCACGATCGTCTCGGACGACGACGTCGTGAGCGTCGTCGACGTCATCGCGATGGCGCCGGCGTCGCCGCGCAGGTCGATCACGCTCGCGCCGGCGCGGGCGTGCAAATCGTGCTCGGCGTCGAGCGCGATGCAGTTGCCGGCCGTCTCCGTGATGTTGGTCTTGGCGCTCACGTGCACGAAGCTGCCCGACGACTGCGAAATGCTGCCGGCCGAGGTCGACTGCGCGGCGGTGACGTGGACGGTCTGATCGTGGCCTACCGTCGTGTGCGAGTCGTGGTTCGTGTGGTGCTCGGCGTTGCGCTCGGCGCGCATGCGGAGGAGCTCTGCGCCCTTCTGGTCCTCCATCATGATCTCGTTGAAGCCCGGCCCGCCCGGCGTCGAGCGCGACTTCCACGACGACTGCGTCTTGTGCTTCGGCAGCTCGATCGGCGGCATGTGCGTCGCGTTGTGGACGCGCCCGACGACGATGGGCTCGTCGGGATCGCCGTCGAGGTACGCCACGACGACCTCGTCCCCGCGGCGCGGCAGCATCGTGAAGCCGAAGCCCGCGCCTGCCCACGCCTGCGAGACGCGCACGAAGCGCGTGACGTCGCCGGTCGTCCCGTCGCGCTCGTCCCAGTGGAAGAGCAGCTTGACGCGCCCGAGGGCGTCGACCGAGATCTCCTCCTGCTCGCCGTCGGTGACGACGCGCGCGGTCTGCGTGCCGTGGATGCGCGGCTTGGGGCGCTGCGCAGGGCGGTACGGCGTCGTGCGCGCGATGCAGTCGAGCGAGGTGGTGCGGCCTCCGCCCGCGTCCGTGTGCGCGCTCCGCACGACGAGGTAGTCGACGTTCACGTCGTCGCGCGGGTGGTCTTTGATCGCGAATTTCTGACCCGGGTACGCGAGGAACGTGGGCGTGATCGTGACGACACGCTGCATCGCGCGCGCCTCCTCGAGGAGCCGGTTCGCGCGCTTCTTCCCCGCCGCGTCGTCCTTCACGGGGCCGATCGCGACCACGTGATCGCGGAGCTCCGCCTCGTTCTGAAACAGCGCGCCCGCGGGTTTTCCGGAGTCGGACTGGAGCACGAGGGACGGCTTCAGGTAGTCCCAATCGCGGACGCGCACGCCCGACGTCTCGATGTCGGACGTGATCGTCACGCGGGTGATGACC
>JAYVXL010000903.1:0-3128 GCA_043785185.1 Myxococcales bacterium | reverse complement strand
CGACCTCGCGTGCGCCGATGCGGCGGCCGCGCTCGACCACGTCACGGGCGAGTGCCTCGGCGCGCGCGCCCTTCGCGCCGTCGCGGCGCGCCAGCACGTCGACGTCGACGAGGCGCACGCGCTCGGGTGCAGGGATCACCTCGTCCTGCGCGTGAGCGGCGGCGTCGCCCGATGCGTCGAGGCGGGCGACGCCGCCGGCGCGGGCGCTCGGTCGCGCGCGTGCGGGCGCGGCGCGCTCTGGGATGGCCGCGCGTGCGCGCGGGTCGTCGGCGCCACGGTCGACGTCGCGGCGTGGGCGCGGCTCGCGTTCGGCCCGGTCGGCGCCGCCGATGCGCGCTTCTGCGACCGCGCGGAGATCGACGCCGACGAGCTGGACCTGCCCGCCGGCGCGGCGGGCGAGCTCGCCCTCGAGATCGCCTTGGTCCTACCCGACCACGACGTCGCCGCGACCTACGCCCGCGTGGCGCCGCTCGTGCCCTTGGCGCCCGCCGCCCTTCGCCGCGTGACCGCGGCGGTCGACGCCGAGGTCGATCTCCTCCGCGCGCTCGGAGGGACGGCGGAGGTCGGCAGCTATGTCCACCGCCTGACCTGCGCGCCCGGGAGGAGGGGCAGCCGCAGCCGAGAGGCCGCCGGCCCCATCGCGGTGCCCGACGAAAAGCGGTGAGAGCTCCGCGCGATCTCTGCTAACGTCACATCTCTACACTTTTGAGTTGAGGGTGACGTGGACGGCGATCTCGCGGACGCAGTCGAGGGGCTCAAGTCGATATTCCAGCGCAGGAAGATCGCGGTGACCTTCGGCAAGGCCCCGGCCCCGCTGATCGACGACCTGAAGAAAAAGTTCAAGGTTCCGTCGCGATACCGAGCGTTCCTCGCCGCGGCGAACCCCGTGCGCGTCGAGACGGTGACGCCGGTCGAGCGCATCCGCATGATGGCCGCCGAGGAGCTCGAGAGGGCCCAGGACGCGATCAAGGTTCCGGCCGAGCCCGGCGCGTCCGTGCCCGCCGACTGGAAGCCGTCGTGGGTCGTCATCGCCGAGAGCTCGCTGCTCGGCGACCCGTACTTCCTCGACGTCTCGAAGCCCGATCCCGAAGGCGACTGCCCCGTCTACACCGCGATGAGCGGCGAAGACCGCTGGAAGCCGACGCTCGCCGCGTCGAGCTTCGCGCAGTTCCTCCGCATCCTGTCGACGGCGATGGAGACCGCCGCGGGCTTCGGGGACGCGATCATGGACGACGAGGACGAAGACAGCTTCCGCGAGGCGCTCGGACCCAAGGTGAAGGTCATCGACGCCGCGGCGATGCGCGCCGGCCACTGGACGTGAGCGGCCGCAAACGGGCGACCGGCGCCGGGCGACGGGCCGCCGCGCCCGCGCGTAACGGGTGCTTACGCGCGGGCTGAGAACGCGGTAAACCCCGCGTATGCCCGAGACCGCGTACGCCCAGAGCCGCTACAAGCACCCCGAGATCGAGCACAAATACGGCCCGCAGGTGCACCTGCTCGACGATCCGGTCGCGTGGACGCTCCTCGCGCGGCTCTGCGCGCGAGAGACGGTGCAACCCGAGGTGGGGCGGCTCGTGCGCGCGCTCTACGAGCGCCTCGCCGAGGTCGTGCTGTCGACCGAGTTCCCGCGCGAGCGCATCGACGTGCCGACGCGCATGGTGACGCAGCGTCCGGAGGCCGTCTACCGCGGCATCGCGCTCGCCGCCGACACCAAGGCCATCACCGTCGGCATCGCGCGCGCGGGCACGATGCCGTCGCAGATCGTCTACGATCTTCTCAACTCGGTCATCGATCCCGACGGCGTGCGGCAGGATCACCTCTTCATGTCGCGCCAGACCGATGAGCAAGGTCGCGTCACCGGCACCGCGTGGCACGACGCCAAGATCGGGCGCGACGTCGACGGCCGCATCGTCATGTTCCCCGATCCGATGGGCGCGACGGGCGGCTCGCTCATCAGCGCGATGACGCACTACAAGACGAAGCTCGAAGGCAAGCCGGGCCGCTGCATCACGATGCACCTCATCGTGACGCCCGAGTACATCAAGAACGTGCTGAAGGCGCACCCCGACGCGGTCATCTACGCGCTCCGCCTCGATCGCGGCCTCTCCGCGAGCGACGTCCTCCTGACGGTGCCGGGGACGCGCTGGGACGAGGAGAAGGGCCTCGACGAGCACCAGTACATCGTCCCGGGCGCGGGGGGCGTCGGCGAGATCCTGAACAACGCGTGGGTGTGACCGAGCATCTGTCGCCGGTTCGCACTACGCTGAGCGTATGAACGGTCGCGCCGCTCGAAGGTACGTCGTCGCCAACGCCATGCTCGCGGGCGTCGCGGGCGGCTGCGGCGAGAGCGAAATGAGCGGCGCACCGGACGCGACGGCGGACGCGACGGCGCTCGACGGCGGCGCCGACGGGACCCTCCCGAGCGAAGCGGCCGTCGACGCGATGCCCGACGCGCGCGTCGACGGGATGCCACCGCCCAAGCCCCCGTTCGACTGGGTCGGCATCGTGGGCACGGGGCAGAGCCTCTCGGTCGGCGCGACCGCGGGCACCGTCAGCACGACCCGCCCGTTCGGGAACTTGAAGCTGGTCGACACGGGGCTCGATCCCAAATATCCGATCACCGGCGGCCCGAGCGCGCGATGGACCGCCGCGCCGCTCGCCGAGCTGATCCGCGCGACGGTCGCGGGCACGGGACCGGGATATTCGGACGGACAGTACCCGAACAACATCGCGGGCGAGACCCCGCACTCCGGCATGGCCAACACGCTCACGAAGCTATTCCGCGCGCGCGGCGGACAGGGCGATTACGTGACGGCGCACTCGGTGGTCGGCTGGTCCGGACACCCGTTGCGCGACATCGACAAGGCAGGCGGCCAGCGCGCGTACGCGGCGAGCTTGAACGAGGCCGCGGTGTGGAAGAGCCTCGCCGCCGCTGCGGGCAAGACGTTCGGCTACGGCGCCGTCGTGCTCACGCACGGCGAGTCCGACGCGACGAACGCGGCTTACGGGACCGGCCTTTTCCAGCTGTGGCAGGACTACGACGCCGATCTCCGCGCGATCACCGGGCAGAGGGAGCCCATCGTCCTGCTCGTCTCGCAACAGAGCGCGTTCGTGGGCGGCGCGAGCGG
>JAYVXL010000902.1:0-3137 GCA_043785185.1 Myxococcales bacterium | reverse complement strand
AGCGGCGCACGACGTCCCCATCGAGGAGCGATCTGCGGCCGCCCGCCGCGCGTAGCTGTCTTCGATGCGATCGTTTGCGCTCGCGGCGCTGCTCGTCGGCTGCGCAGGCTCTCCCTCGATGCCCGCGGCCGTCGAGGCGGGCAGCCCCGCTGCCCGCGACAGCGGCGACAGCGGCGACGCCGGCGGGGGCGCTCCCGCGCAGCGGTACGTCGCGCTCGGCGACTCGTTCACGATCGGCACGGGCTCGCCGCCGTACCGGTCGATGCCCGCGCGCCTCGCGGAGAAATGGCAGGCCGCCGGCTGCCCCGTCGTCCTCGAGAACCTCGGCGTGAACGGCTACACGACGGGCGATCTGATCGCGAAGGAGCTCCCCCGCGTGAGGCCGTTCGCGCCGACGGTCGCGACGCTCGCGATCGGCGCGAACGACATCGTGCAGGGCGAAACGCCCGAGGCGTACCGCGCCCGCGTGAAGGAGATCCTCGCCGCGCTCGTGGCGGGCGGGCTCGCGCCGGCGCGCATCTTGGTCCTGCCGCAGCCGGAGTGGTCGGCGTCGCCGGCCGCGCACGGGCTCGGGTCCGAGACCGCGCAGGCGGCGCAGATCGCGCTCTTCGACCGCATCTTGCGCGAAGAGGCCGTGGCGGTCGGGGCACGCTGGGTCGACCTCACCGCGCGCATGCACCAGCAAGCCGCCGCGCAGATGCTCGCCGACGATCTGCTCCACCCGAACGCGGACGCCTACGCCGAGTGGGCGGCCGACATCGCCGCGCTGGGCACGCCTTGCGACGGCGGCTGAGGGCGCCAGCGCTCCCCCGCGCGCGAGCGCGCAAACCGTGGGTCGCTACTTCGGCGGAGCCGGTGGAACGGCCGGCACGTCCCCCGCGTCGGCGCCCGCGGGCATCGTCATGTCGGGGCCGTCCGGCGTGAGCGGCGGCTTCTTCTCGTCGTTGCACCCCGCCGCCGTGACGCTCCACAGAAGGAGCGCCGCCCACCCGACCGCGTTCTTGCCACCCATCGTCTCCGCATCGTACCCGTCCCGGCTCAAAAGCAAAGCTTTGGCGCCGCGGGCGGGCGGGCGCCGTCCGATTGGCTTTCGCCGGGCCGCCACCCGCGAAGCTCGCGCCTAGCCCCACGCCCACTTCGGCCGATTCACATGATAACTTCGAGCCAGTGCCGACCCTGAAATGGTTCCCGCCCGAAGGGGCTCCTCGCTCCTTCCCGCTCTACAAGCCGGTGTCGACCGTCGGCCGCGCGCTGGGCAACGACGTCGCGGTCCCGACGAAGCTCATCGCCGAGACGCACGTGCAGGTCCTCTTCGACGGGCGCGATTTCAACCTGGAGGAGGTCGACAAGACGGGCGAAATCCTCATCAACGGCAAGAAGAAGCGGCGCGCGCGCCTCGTGCACGGCGACCGGCTGACGCTCGGCGACGCGCAGATGCAGTTCAGCATGTTCGACGAGCCGCAGCGCACGAGCGCGGAGTCGCGACCGCAGCTCGACCTCGAGGGCGCGCAGCGCGTCGGCACCACGTCCTCGTCGTCGCTCGGCGGCCTGCGCAAGCTCTTCGAGTTCAGCGGCAAGCTGATGACGATGAAGAACATCGACGAGCTGCTCGAGGCGATGCTCGACGCGGTCATCGACGTCACCGGCGCCGAGAAGGGGCTGATCCTCCTGCTCGACGACGCGTATCCGGAGCGAACCGAGAAGCCCGCCGGCGCGGACGCGGCGGCGCCCACCAGCGTCGAGCCCTCGCCGTCCGGCGAGAGGAAGCCGGTCATCCGGGCGTCGCGCCACGTGAAGAAGGAGACGATCGCGTCGCCGAGCGGCGCCATCTCCGACAGCATCGTGCGCCGCGTGCTCGAGACGGGCCGGCCGGTCATCGTCTCCGACGCGCTCACCGACACCCAGTTCGGCTCGAGCGAGTCCGTCCTGGCGCTGCAGCTCTCGTCCGTCATGTGCGCGCCGCTCGTCTCGCAGGGCCAGGTCACCGGCGCGATGTACGTCGGCAACGATCGGGTGAAGGGCCTCTTCGAGAAGTCGCAGCTCGACGTGCTCGGCATCTTCGCCGGCCAGGCGTCGCTCATCCTCCAGAACGCGATGCTCCTGTCGGCCCTCCGCGCCGACAAGGAGAAGCTCACGAACGAGCTGAAAGACAAGCGCTTCGGCGAGATCATCGGCGCGTGCCCGTCGATGATGGAAGTCTTCCGCAAGCTCCAGAAGGTCGCGACGACGGACATCTCCGTCCTCATCACCGGAGAGACGGGCACCGGCAAAGAGCTCATCGCGCGCGAGGTGCACCGCCGCTCGAGCCGGGTGAACGGACCGTTCGTCGTCATCAACTGCGGCGCCATCCCCGAGAACCTCATCGAGAGCGAGCTCTTCGGCCACGTGAAGGGCGCGTTCACCGGCGCCGTCGCGTCGCGCCCCGGTAAATTCCAGGTCGCCGACAAGGGCACGCTGTTCTTGGACGAGATCGGCGAGCTCCCGCTGAACCTCCAAGTGAAGCTCCTGCGCGCCCTCCAGGAGCGCGTCGTCTTCCGCGTCGGCGACAGCAAGGCGGAGAAGGTCGACATCCGCATCGTCGCCGCGACCAACCGCGTCCTCGAGGACGAGATCCGCGGCGGCCGCTTTCGCGAGGACTTGTACTACCGCCTCAACGTCGTGAACTTGTGGCTGCCCCCGCTCCGCGAGCGCGGCGACGACGTCGTCATCATCGCCAAGGCGCTCCTCTCCAAGTACGCCGACGAGCTCGGCTCGGCCGTCCAGGGCTTCACCCCGCAGGCGCTCGCGGCGGTCAAGAAGAGCCCGTGGCCCGGGAACATTCGGCAGCTCGAGAACCGCATCAAGAAGGGGCTCGTCCTCTGCGAGAAGACGCTCCTCGGCGTCGAGGACCTGGATCTCGGCCAGGGCGAAGGGAGCGCGATCCTTCCGCTCGAGAAGGCGAAAGAGGAGTTCCAGCGCAAGTACGTGCTGGAGGTCCTTGAGCGCAACAACGGCAACCGCACGCAGACCGCGCGCGATCTCGGCGTCGACCCGCGCACGATCTTCCGTTACCTCGAGCGCGAAGCGAACCCGCCGCCCGCCCAGGGGACGAGCACGGGCGCGGGCGGCTCCGGGTCCGAAAAGACCTAGCCCCACTT
>JAYVXL010000901.1:0-3138 GCA_043785185.1 Myxococcales bacterium | reverse complement strand
CGCGCCCGGGCGAGTGGATCGCGTACACCGACGGCGCGTGCTCCGGCAACCCCGGTCCCGCGGGCCTCGGCGTCGTCGTGATCGGGCCCGACGGAAAGACGCGCGAGGGCTACGAGTTCCTCGGCACCGCGACGAACAACATCGCCGAGCTCACCGCCGTCCTCCGCGCCGTCGAGCAGACACCGGCCGAGGCGCCGGGCCTGCTCGTCCACACCGACAGCCAATACTCCATCGGCGTGCTCTCGAAGGGCTGGAAGGCGAAGGCCAACCAGCAGCTCATCGCGACGATCAAGCTCGCGCTCAAGAACCGCCCGGGCGTGCGCCTCTCGTACGTGCCCGGTCACTCCGGCGTGCCGATGAACGAGCGCGCCGACGAGCTCGCGCGCGAGGCGATCCGCACGGGCAAAACCGTCGCGATCACGGGGTGAAATGCTAGGCTCCCGCCCCGCCATGGGGAGCATCTTCAAGCCCGGCCTCTTCGAGGGGCACGTCGCGCTCATCACCGGCGGCGGGAGCGGGATCGGCCTGGCGACGGCCCGCACGCTCGGCGAGCTCGGCGCGAAGGTCGCGCTCTGCGGCCGCAAGCAGGAGCGCCTCGACGCCGCCGCGGCGAGCCTCCGCGCGAAGAACGTCGAGGTCTTCACCAAGACGTGCGACATCCGCGAGCCCGAGCAGGTGAAGGAGCTCGTCGCCGCGACGGTGGCCGCGCTCGGCCCCATCGGCGTGCTCGTGAACAACGCCGGCGGCCAGTTCCCGACGACCGCGGAGCAAGTGACGACGCGCGGCTGGGAGGCGGTCATCCGCAACAACCTGAACGGCACGTTCTTCGTCACGCAGGCGGTCGCGACGGCGTGCATGATCCCCAACAAAAAAGGCCGGATCGTGAACGTCATCGCGAACATCGCGCGCGGCTTCCCCGGCATGGTGCACACCGGCGCGGCGCGCGCGGGCGTCGACAACCTGACCAAGACGCTCGCCATCGAGTGGGCGCAGTTCAACGTGCAGGTGAACGCCATCGCGCCCGGCGTCATCAAGTCGACCGGCACCGAGCAGTACCCGCCGCACCTCGTCGAGATGAGCCGGCAGCGGACGCCCATGAAGCGCCTCGGCACGCCCGAGGAGTGCGCCGAGCTCATCGCGTACATGGCGAGCGACGCCGCGTATTTCGTCACGGGCGAGACCTGGTACATCGACGGCGGCGCGCACCTCTGGGGCGACACGTGGACGATCCCGGACGAGCCGCCCGCGGTCCCGGCCGTGATCGCGAAGCTCGCGGAGAGGTAGCCTGTGGATCCCGCCGGGTCGACGCGCGGGGACGACGCGGCCGCCGCCTCCCTCGGCGTCGCGGACGGAGGCCGCGGCGCGGGCGACGGCCCCGACGCTGCGTACGCCGGCGCGTACGGTCTTCCCAAGCCCGGCGTCTGGGGCGAGCTGCGCCGCTGGCTGCGCGACTACTTCGTCGGCGAGGAGCCGACGTTCGGCATCGCGCTCGTTCCCATGTGCTTTCTGTCGATGCTCCTCTTCACGCGCCACCCGCTGAAGACCAACTTCATCTTCGACGAGCAAGAGGCGCTCCTCGCGAACCCGTACGTCCGCAGCGTCGCCGACCCGGCGAGCAAGCTGCACTGGATGGACGCATTTTACCGGGATTTCTGGGGCCTCGCGGCCGATCGCAGCATCGGGTCGTATCGGCCGATCCCCGATCTGGTGTGGCGCGCGCTCTGGGCCATCGGCGCGCGCGAGTCGCCGTTTCTCCACCACTGGGTGAACGTGCTCCTGCACGGCGTGAACGGCGCGCTCATCGTCGTGCTCGTCGTGAAGCTCACGCAGAACCGGCGCGCGTCGTGGCTGTGCGGCGCGCTCTTCGTCGCGAGCGCGATCGTCACCGAGGCGGTGAGCGGCGTCGTCGGCATCGCCGACGTGCTCGGCGGCCTCGGCGCGCTGCTCGCTCTTCTCGCGCTGCGCCTGCCGCTGTGGGGCATGCCGCTCGGCGTCTTCGCGGCGACGCTGTTCGGCCTCTACTCGAAGGAGAGCGCGCTCTCCTGCGTGCCGCTCGTGCCGTTCGCGGCGCTCCTCGTCGCGCCGAGCTTCCACCCCGAGCGCCCGCTGCGGTGGCTGCGCGGTACCGTGGCGCTCGTCGCGACGGCGGCGGCGTTCGTCTTCTACGTCGAGGCGCGAAGACGATGCTTCCCCGCGCCGCTCGCGGCGGAGCTCAGCGTCGCGGCGAACGCCGACAAGCCGCTCGCCGCCCGCACCTTCGCCGCGATGCTCCGCTGGTACGCCCAGCCGGCGCTCCCGAGGGACCCGCTCAATAACCCGCTCATCGACGCGACCCCCGCGCTGCGCGTCGCCGGCGGCCTCCGCGTCTACGCGCGCGGCCTCTTTCAGGTCGTCTTTCCGTGGACGCTCTCCGGCGATTACTCGGCGCCGCAGGAGCCCATTCCCTCGCGCGTCTGGTTTCCCGAGAGCGTCCTCGGCCTCCTCGGTCTCGCCATTCCCCCGCTCGCGGCGTGCGTGCTCGGCGTGCGCGCGTGGCTGCGGGCCTCCAAGTTTCCGTACCCGCGCCTCGACGCGTCGCTCCTCGTCGGCGTCGCGCTCGCGTGGGTGACGGTCTCGTACTTTCCGGTGTCGAACATCCCGGTCCTCCTGCCGACGGTGCGCGCCGAGCGGTTCTGGTACTTCCCGGCCATCGGCACGTGCGTGCTGCTCGGCCTGTCGTTCGAGTGGCTGATCGCGCGGTGGCGCCGCGCCGGCGTCGGGCTCTTCCTCGCGTACATGGGCCTGCAAGCCGTGAGCGCGCGGCGCCACGCGAACGACTACACCGACGATCTCGTCTTCTGGGACGCGACGCGCAAGGCGGTGCCGCGCAGCGCGAAGGCGCACCTCAACTACTCGGTCATGCAGGGCGCGCGCGGCCACCTCGACATTCGCTTGGGCGCGAACCGTACGGCGCTGTCGCTCGCGCCGCAGTGGCCGATGGCGAGCGTGTACCTCGGCGACACGCTCTGCCGCATGGGCAAGCCGGAGGAGGGCTGGCCCGACTACGAGCGCGGCTTCGGCCTCGCGCCGAACGACATCAACCTGATCGCGCTCGGCGTGCAGTGCCTGTGGGATCAGAACGGCCTCGTGGAGGGCTCG
>JAYVXL010000900.1:0-3139 GCA_043785185.1 Myxococcales bacterium | reverse complement strand
GACCCGGGCCTCGTGCTCCTGCGCGAGCGCCTGCCGCAGGGCGTCGAGCTCGGTCGACGAGGGGCCGCTCGGCGTCGTCGCCGCGCTCTTCGCCGCGGCCATCGCGAGCTTCCGCTCGAGCTCGGAGACGCGCCACTCGTAGGCTTGCGCGTCGCCCTTCTGACGCGCGAAGTGCAGCGCGAGCTCGTCGAGCTTGGCGCGGAGGGCCTCGTTCTCGTGCGCGACCTCGGCGGCGTGGGCGGGGCTGCCGACGGCGGTCGCGGGCGCGCGCGCCTCCTCGAGGGCGCCGACGAGCTCGCGGACGAGGCGCTCGCGGCGGAGGATCTCGTGCTCGAGCTGCTTCACCGCGCGGCCGCGCTCGCGGAGGCTCGCCTCGATCTGACCGAGCTCGCCGGCGTGCATTTCAGCCGCGTGGACGAGAGCCGACTCGAGCTGGGCGACGAGCTCCGCGGCGCGCTCGCCGGCCTCGGCGCGCTCGGCGAGAAGGGCGATCGCCTCGGCGGCGACCCCAGGCACCTCGGTGGCGGCGCGCACCGCGTCGAGCTCGCTCAAGAGGAGCGTGAGCTTCTCCTCGAGCTCGGAGATGCTCGCGCGCGCGGCCATGAGCTCCACCTCGGAGATGGCGCGCATCCGCTTGTAGTCGCTCGTCTGCTCCTCGAGCTCGACGGCACGCGCGCGCATGCGCTGGACCTCGGCGCCGAGGCGCTTCAGCTCGGCGTCGCCGCCGCGGTGGCGGGCGAGGTCGGTCTGCAGCGACAGGACCTCGGCGGCGAGGCGCTCGGCGCGCGCGAAGTGCTCGCCCGCGCGCGCCTCGACGGCCGCGAGGTGCGCCTGCAGCTCCGCGACGCGGCGGCCGCTCGACCCTTCGGCCTCGCTCGCCGCGCGCTTCCCGGCCGCGCGCGCCTCGTCGAGCTGCATCGCGAGCGCCTCGGCCCGCAGGCGCGCCTCGGCAAGCGCGGCGCGGAGCGCGGCGTCGTCGGGCCGGAGCGTGACGCCGGCCGGCGGCGCCGGAAGCTCGATGAGCGCGTACGGCGCGGTCGGCGTCGCCAGCTCGTGCTGACTCGCGAGCGCGAGGAAGACGTGGGGCGTCTTGTCCTCGGGCCCGAGGCGCGTGTCGACGGAGACCTCGGGCTCCTCGTCCACGCCGAGCTCGGCGAGCGTGACGCCGAAGAAGGGGACCTGACCGATCATCCGCACGTGCGCGAACTGGATCGAGACCATGTCGAAGAGGTCGGTGTAGTCGATCGTGTCGGGCCCCGGGCCGACGAGATCCGGGTTGCGCGCGCAGACGAGGACGGCGCCGCCCGCGCCGACGAGCCGGCGCAGGCGGGCGAGCAGACCCGGCGGATCGCCGACCGTCGCGAGGTCGGGCACGAGGGCGAGGTCGAAGGCGCCATCGCGCACCTCGAACTCGCCCGGCAGCTCGCGGACCGTCACCCCGCGCGCGATGCCGGCGTTCTCGCGCGCCCGCTCGCGCGAGGGGTCGTAGACGTGCACAGTGCGGGCGCCGGCCTCGACCAAGATGGCCCCGAGCTCGAGCGACGAGTCACCCACGACCACGACGCGACGCCCCGACGCGAGGGGCTCGGCGTAGACGCAGAGCGCGTGGGCCGGGTGGAGGCGGGGGGGAGGCGGGGAGAGGGACATGCGCCCATCTCAATAGCCGCAAATCGCGCGGACTTCACCCCTTCCCGCGCCGAAAAGCGCCGCGTCAGGCGGCGGCGGGGACCTTGTCCGTCGGGTCGAGAAACCGGCGCTCCGGGCCTTGCCAGGCCGCGCCGCCGAGAACGACGCGGCGGTCGCTCATCTCACCCGCGAGGCGCCGGAGGAGCGCGACGGCGGCCGCGCGGCCGGGGAGCGCGGGGGCGAGGCGAATGACCTTCTCGTCCTGCCTCCGCCCGGTGACCGGCCGCGCGAACGGCGCGATTTGGGGCAGACGCGCGGCGGCGTCGCTGCCGTCGTAGACGCGCACGAGCGCCTCCGCGCGCGGCGTGAAGCCGGTGGGGGTCCGCGTCCAGGCGACGCCGAGCTCGATGCCGACGAGACCCGGCAGGGACGCCTTCGGCAGAACGAGCAGGCGGAGCTCGTCGGGGGCCTCTGCGCCCAGCGGAATGCGCGCCCACGGGGCCACGTCGAGCGTCGGGTCGCCCGCCAGCAGAGCCTGCACGCGCGCCAGCATCGGCGCCGGCGCGCGCGCGAGGTCCGGCGGGAGCTGCACGCTTCGGCCTGTCGCGAAGAGCGGCACGAGGACGAGCGCGTCGACCACGACGAGGTACGGCGCCTCGGGCGCGAGCGCGCGCGAGAGCACGGCGGCCAGGGCGGTCACGAGCACGGCGAGCCCGGCGGTGGCCTTGCCGGCGCGCGTCCCGATGTCGAGCCAGTGCCCCGGGTGGACCTTCGGACCGAGCGCCACGCCCTGCCCGAGCGCAATCCAACGGCCCGGACCCCGCGGCGCCCGCCGCACGGTCGGCGTGCGCGAGACGCCGAGCGCCATCGCCAGGACGAGCGCGAGCGCGCCCGTCGTCGCCCAGCCGAGGCACTCGAGCAGCGCGCCGCCCGCGGCGGCCGCGCCCGCGGCGACGCCGAGCAGCGTCGGCGAGAGCGGCGCGAGCGGGCGCGGCGTCGCCCCCGCGCGCGCGCACGCGTCCGCGAAGGCGCGCATCTTCGCGCGCACGAGGCCGCCGAAGAGCAGCGCGACGGCGAGGAGCCCGGCCGCGAGCGCGGCCTCGCGAACGCGGTTCGGCTCGGGCGGCGGCGGAGGCGGCGGCGGGCGCAGCTCGCGGGTCTGCACGCCGGGAAACGCCTTGGGATCGAGGCGCGCGGCCCAGAGCGGCGCCTCCCCGCGCGTGACGTGCGGGCGCACGAGCTCGAGCTCGTCGGCGTCCGCCGCGCGGCGCAGCGTCGCGACGACGCCGTCCTCGCCTCCTTCGCCGCGGCCGTCCTCCTCGGCCTGCGGGCGCGGACCGGTCTTCACCGCGCGCGGCTCGGTCGGCGCGGGCGGCACGTGGACGAGGACCCGCGCGTCGTCGTACCCCTCCGCCGCGATCGGCGAGCGCCACGCGAGCCGCCACATGGCGCCGTCCTTCACCAGCTCTTTCGCGGCGACGAGATCGACGTCGTAATGAAGCCGGAACGTGTA
>JAYVXL010000899.1:0-10171 GCA_043785185.1 Myxococcales bacterium | reverse complement strand
GCGGCGACGGCGACGGCAAGCTCGAGGTCGACCACGGCGGCGAGACGCTCACTGGGGCGCGCTCGATCGGCTGGTGCGCATGCACGCCGGAGAAGGCGGTGATCAGGGCCGACGGACCGCTGCGCCTGCTCCGCGTCGACGGCAAGCTCGTCGGCAACGTGGACGGCCTCGGCGCCGTCGAGCCGCGCCCGGCCGTGACGTCGCAGCGCAGCGAGGACTGCGCGGCCGAGCAGCTCGACGAGTGGCTCGCCGAGAAGAAGCTCCCGCCCGCGCCCGTCGACGCCACCCTGCTCGACGCCGATCCGCGCTTCGCCTCGCTCCGCGCGGCGGGCTTTTTGCCGGTGGCCGCGCTGCCCGAAGAGCGCGCGTTCGCGGTCATCGACGGCGGCGGCCAGAGCTGCTTCGTCGCGTGGAGCGCCGCGCCGGAGGACGCGTTCACCGTCCGCCTCTCCGGCGGCGCGCGCCCGATCGTCGCCGAGAAAGGCGGCGTCGCGTGGTGCTCGGAGGCGCCGCGCCTGGTCACGCTCTGGCGGCAGGGGACCGGCAAGGTCAACGTCGCGCGCAGCGCGGCCGATCGCGTCGCCGGGCTGCTCGGCCTGAAAGAGCGCGTCCTCCGCCACGGTGTCTTCGCGCCGTTCACCGCGTGGGTCGCCGCCGAGGACCTCGCGTGGGACGCGCTGCAGGCGCTCCGCGGCAGCGCCATCGGCGACGCGGCGATCGCCCTCTCCGGCACCGACGCCGAGTCCAAGCCCGGCGCCGATCCGCGCCTCGTCGCCATCTCGATGCTGCAGGGCGGCTCCTTCGCCGCCGACCGGCGCGGCGACGTCCCGTTCTTCTGCCACCCGAAGGCCGAGACCGGCGCCCTCCACACGATGTGCGCGCAGCTGAGGCCGCAGACGTGGCGCCAGACCGGCGCGATGGGCTCGGTCGGCCTCGCGCAGGCGCCGCTCCCGTTTTGGCTCACCGTCTTCGCCGACGTGAAGGACAGCGACGTGGCCAAGTCCGTGGTCGCGCTCCTCATCCTCGCGCGGCGCCTGCACGGCGAAGGGTTCGAGCCGACGACGCTGGCCGGCGTCGTCGAGGAGGCGAGCGGCGTGAGCATCACCGGCCGCGGCGGAGACGACGCCGTGGTCGCGGTTGGCCTCGGCCCCAAGGCGCCCTTCGTCTTCCCTTACTCCGACGGCAGCGATTGGCAGCTCGCGGGCGAGCCGCGCATCGTCGACCTCAAACCCGGCGAGCGCGTCGTCCTGTCGAGCGTGCAGACGCCGTCGGTGCCGAAGGAGCAACGCCGCACCGTGGTGTTCCGGCGTACGGCGAAGAAGTGACGGCGGCGGGCGAGCGCCTGTCGCCTATCCGCTAACCCGAATGCCCTAGAAATGCCTGGCGCGCACGCGGGCGACGACGTCGCGGAAGAACACGAGGTGATCGAAGCGCGACACCACGTTCGCCTGCGTCGGCGAGACCACGCCGACCTCCTTGAGGTGGTCGGCGGGGACGCATTGCATGAACGTGCCCCACTTCGCGCTCGCGACGGTGACGAGCCCGTCGTTCGTGGTGTGGCTCGCACCCTCGAGGCCGGCGGCGGTCGCGACGAACTGCGGCGCCGCGACGTCCACGCGCGACGGATCGTTCGGATACGCGGCGCCCGCGCAATCGGCGTCGCCGGTCTCGAGGTTCGTCCGCCCGGCGTAGCTCGCGTACTCGACGCGCGGATCGTCGATGTATTTCGGGTTGAACACGCCGTCCATGTGCGCCTGGGTCATCTCGGTGAGCTGCGCCTCGAGGTGCGGATCCGCGTGCACGCCGTACGCCGTCCGCTGGAGCAGCGAGAGGAGGCCGCTCGAGAGCGCGTCGATCGTTCCCTTCGGCAGCCCGCTCGCCACGCCGAGCAGCGCATCGGAGAGGACGCTGCCGTGGTGCGGCGTCGAGATCGTCGTCACCGACGCGACGCGGTCGCCGTACCCGAGGCCGGCGGGGCTCGCGAGGAGACGCGCGTCGACGCCGCCTTGGCTGTGGCCGATGAGGTTCACCTTCGCGCGACCGGTGCGCGCGAGGATGGCGTCGAGCTGCGTCGCGATCGCCCTCGTGCGCTCCTCGCTCGTGTCGAAGGGGGGCGCGACGGTGACGAAGACCTCCGTCTCGCCCGCCTTGGCGAGATCGGCGATGACGCCGTCGAAGTACGTGACGGGGGCGGGAAGGTTCTGGAGCGAATCGAAGCCGGCCATGCCGTGGAGGAGCACGATCGGATAAGGCGCCCCCTTCTTCGTCGTGCCTTGCGGCGTCGTGCTTCCGCCGGCCCCCGCAGCGCCCGCGCCGTCGCCGCCCCGGGCCGCTGCGCCGCCGCCGCCGCCGGCCGCGGGCGCAGTGGCGGACGCGCCGTCCGTGCCGGCGGCGGTCCCGCACGCGACGATCCCGATGGCCAGCACCCCGACGAACCGATGACCTGCGCGCATGACGCCTCCCTCGACGACCCCTCTCGAGACGCCGCGACGGTAGTTGGGTGACCCGTGGTCGGTCAACGCCCGGGCGCGCGTCGACGCGACGTTTGCGGGGCAAATGTCGGACAATTCATCACGCGGCCGACGAGAACTAGGAGGAGATGCGGCCGACCCGGCTACGATGGATTTGGGAATGAAGAAGACGCCGCGCCGTGTCGGAGGCGAGACGCCGGGGCCGCCGCTCTCGCGACTGGAGAGCTTCGTCCTGTCGCGCGTCGACGGCAACCTCTCGGTCAAGGACATCGTCGACCTCACCGGCCTCGCGGTTCCGCAGGTCGAGCAGATCCTGTCACGCCTCGCGGCGCGCGGCGCCGTCGAGGTGGCCGAGCAACCCAGCGTGCCGCAGCTCGACGAGCTCTTGAAGGACGAGCCGATGGCGCGCGCCGAGGACGTCGTCGAGGAGGTGCCCGGCCACATCTCGCCGCCGCCCGACTCGTGGATCGCCGCGGACCTCCCGACGCAACCGTTGCCGGGCGGGCTCGGGGTCGTGGACTCCCAGCTCGAGCTGCCGCCGGACGACGACGGCGGCGGCGGCGACGCAGGACCCACGGTGCCCGAGGGCGGCGACAGCGACTCGAATCTCCCGGACGATCCCGACGAGCCCGTGAGCGACGGCGAGGAGCAGAAGCACCCGTCGCTCATCCCCGCCGAGGGGGACGTCACCGATCCGTCGCAGGAGAGCCCGCACGAGGTCCAGAATTACCGCAAGCTCTACGAGACCAAGCACCGCAACGCCGAGGTCGACGTGCGCATCGCCGCCGCGCGCTTGGCGGCCGGCGCCGACCTCTTCGCGCTCTGCTTCGATCCCGATCCGAGGGTGATTCGCGCGATCCTCGAGAACGATCGGGCGAGCCTCGATCACGCGCGCCTCATCGCCGCGCACCACCGCAACCCTGCGGGCCTCGCGGCGCTCTGCGATCGCGTATCGATCCTGAAGGACGAGCGCGTGCAGCGCCTGCTTCTTCGCAACAACCAGGTGACCGAGGCGCTCGTCCGCAAGATCTTGAAGCCGAAGCGGCTGCTCGAGATCTACAAGGCCTCGATCGATCGCGACGTCACCGATCGCACGCGCTCGACGGCGAAGGGGCTCTTCAAGGGGAAGTTCTCGACCGCCACGCCGGAGGAGAAGTTCGAGATCATCTGGAACACCGAGGGGCGCGTGCTGCCGCACCTGCTGGGGCAGACGATCGACATGAAGACGACGGCGCTCTTCTGCGCGCGGAGCTTCACGTCGGTCGTGCTCATCCAGGCGTTCTCGCGCTTCCCGGCGACGCCGCCGTCGATCCTCTCGCACATGCTGCGGCAGCCGCTCGTGAAGCGGCAGGTGCACCTGCGCAACATGGTGCTCCAGCACCCGAACGTGCCGAGCGAGGCGAAGCGGAAGGTGTGACGCGCGCCGTTCCGCGCGCGCGTCGCGGCGGCGTCAGGGCGGCGGAGGCGGCGCGCTCGCCGCCTGTGACGGCGCGACGCCCGCGATAAACGCGTGCGTCGCCGCGGGTGCGAACATGGGCCGCGCCACGAGGTACAGCCCCGGCACGCTCGCGACGCCGCGCGCGAGCGCGAGCCCGGCGGACTCCCACGGCGCCGCCTCGAACGCGCGGCACGCCGGCCAGACGGCGCGCGTCGCGCGCGTGAGCGCCCACGCGTAGAAGCGGAAGGGGAGGCCGAGCAACGGCAGTCGCGCCGGCCTGACGAGGAGCCGGATGAACCACGGCGCCCATCCGTGCTCCGGCGATTGCCACGCGAGCGGCGAGTTGGCGATCGCGAAGACGCTGGCCCAGTACGCCGTCCAAGCCGCCTGCACGGCGACGCCGAGCGCATTTCCCACGCGCGGAATTTGACCGAGCTCGTAGGTCAAGGGCGACGCGAGGCCGACGAAGAGGAAGAAGCGCGCCGTCCGCCACGCCTTGATCTTGAGCCAGCGAAAGTCGAGCCGCAGGCGCGCGGGGACGTTTGCCGGCTCGCTCGGTACGCCGGTGAGCCGCGCCGTGCCTTCGGCGATGACGTCGTGGTGCTCGCGGCCGATCCAGATGAGGAGCCACTCGAGGACGCCCACGATGGCGAGCAGGCGCGCCAGCTTCGAGGTCACGAACGCCGTCATGATGCGGAGCGCCGACGCGCGGCCGACCTGCTCGGATGCGGGCGCCTTCTTGGCTTTGGCCTTTGCCTTCTCCTCCCTCGCGTGGTTCGTCTCGGCTTCGAGCAACGGCGCTTGCGCGACTGCGGCCGACGCCGCGGCCGCCGCGACGTCCTTTGTCGAGAGGCCCTTGTCTCGGGCGTCGCGCGCCGCCTTCTCGACGGCGGCCTCCGCCTCGCGCGCGACCTTCTCCACCCGCGCGCGCTCCGCCGCGCGCGCCTTGCCTTCGGGCGAGTCGGCGTCGACCTCGCGCGCGTCGCCGTCGTCCTCCTCCTCGATCTCGGCGGCCAGCGCGGACGGGTGGTGCCGCTGCTCGACGAGCGACGTCACGACGTCGTGCACCACGTACCCCGCGACGAGCGCCACGAGGAGCAGCGGCGGCCACATGCGCTCGACCATTTGCCGGCGCAGCCACGCGTCCTTCCACGCCACGCGAAAGAGCGTGAGCGGCGCCGCGAAGCCGAACAAGAGCCGCCGCGCGTGCTCATCCGGCCGCGGCGCGCGGAGCGTCGCCTGGCGGAGATCGCGCAGCCCCTCGCGCACGCCATCGCGCGTCCGCGCGGCGTACGCGGCGGAAGCCCGGACGACCTCGTTGAGCGGCGGTGGGGATTTGGATTCCATTCGAGAGAAGCGGTGGCGATCGCCGACGGGGAAGCCCCGCGAACGTAACGCACGTCGTCACCCCGCGCACGCGCGGTCGCCCCTCCCGCGCCTCGATGACTCAGATCCGCTCGCCGTTCTTGTAGCCGCCGAACACCTTGCGGATGTCTCCCTCGACGAGGATCGTGCTCCACGAGTCCTGCTCCACGTCGTCATCCAGCAGGAGGCCGATGTGCAGGTGCGGCACGCCGTTGCCGATCCCGGAGACGCCGAGCAGCTCGCCCGCCTCGACGTGCTTCCGCTCCGCGTCGCCTTCGTGCTGGACCGTCGCGAGGCTCGACAGGTGCGTGTAGTAGACGTGCGTGACGCGGCGGCCGTTCCACGCGAGCGGCGCGTCGAGCTTGAGGCGCACGCTGTTCGGCGTGTCCTTGCCGCGCGTCCACGGGGTGTGCCCGCGCTCGGAGTAGTCGAGCGTGCCCGCGGCGAGCGCGTGCACCGGGCGGTGGTCGGCGGAGACGTCGAGGCCGGTGTCGCCGTTCCACCCGCCGAGGACGCCGCCCGGCACAGGGCTCCGCAGCGCCGCGTTTCTGAGCGCGGGCGAGGTCAGCGGCGCCGCCGGCGCGGAGGGGCCTCCTGATGGCGCGCGCGACGGAGGCGCGGGTGACGGTGCCGCCTGGATCGTCGCGGGGAGGACGAGGACTGTGACGACGAATCGAGCATATTTCACGATGGATTGGACACGCTGGCGCGCGCCGCCTTGGCGGGCGGCACGGGCGAGTTTCGCCGCGCCGTCGTCTGCTCTACCCTTGACGGCGTGAACTTCGAAGACCTCGCGCGCCACTACAAGACCCACGTAGCCCTCCTTCAAGCGAAGTACGAGGAGACGCTCGCCGGCTCCGGATACGACGCCGTCGTCGTGCACTCAGGGGTTCTGAAGAAGCGCTCCGACTTCGACGACCAGTACTGGCCGCTGCGGGCGACGCCGCACTTCCAGCACTGGCTGCCGCTCGACGCGCCGGAGTGCGCGCTCGTCGTACGCGCCGGCAAAAAGCCGCGCCTCGTGTGGCTCGAAGACGGCAGCTTCTGGGAGAAGGCGGCGACGCGCGAGACCGACCACTGGCAGGGCGCGTTCGACATCGTCCGCGTCACGACGCCCGACGAGGCCAAGGCGCACGTCTCCGTCCCGCGCGCGGCGTTCGTCGGCGAGGCGAAGGACCGCGCGCTCGGCTGGGGCATCGCCGCGGCCGACGTGAACCCCGAGGGGCTCGCGCAGAAGCTCGATCAGCTGCGCGTCAAGAAGACGGCGTACGAGATCATGTGCCTCGAGGAGGCGAGCGTGCGCGCGGCGCGCGGGCACGACGCCGTCGCGGCAGCGTTCCGCGCGGGCGACGCGAGCGAGCTCGAGCTGCACCTCCTCTACCTGCGCGCGACCGGGCAGGACGATCCGGAGACGCCGTACAAGAACATCGTCGCGCTCGGCGCGAACGCGGCGACGCTTCACCACGTGAAGTACGGTCGCAAATCGCCGGGCGCGCCCGGCTCGCAGGCGCTGCTGCTCGACGCGGGGGCGACGTTCCAGGGCTACTGCTCGGACATCACGCGCACGTTCGTGAAGGGCAGCGGCGCCGTCGCGAGCGCGTTCGGCAGCCTCGTCGCGAGCGTCGAGCGGTTCCAGAAGAAGCTCTGCGCGGACGTCGCCGTCGGCATGAAATACGAGGCGCTGCACGAGGAGGCGCACCGGCAGGTGGCCGCGTCGCTGCGCGAGGCCGGGGTGACGAAGCTTGGCGTCGACGAGGCGGTCGCCGGCGGCGTGACGCGCGCGTTTTTCCCGCACGGCCTTGGCCACTCGCTCGGCCTGCAGTGCCACGACGTCGGCTGCGCGCTCGTGAAGCCGAAGCCGGAGAACCCGTTCCTCCGCAACACGACGACCATCGCTCCCGGGCAGGTCTTCACGATCGAACCGGGCGTCTACTTCATCGACGCGCTGCTCGCGCCGGTGAAGAGCGGCCCGCTCGGCGGCGCCATCGACTGGGCGCTCGTCGGCGAGCTCGGCAAGATGGGCGGGGTTCGCATCGAGGACGACGTCGTCGTGCTCGGCGCCGGCGGACCGAGCGCGATCCGAAACTTGACGCGCGAGCTGCTCCCGTAGCCTAAGTGAGCGCCGAGCCCGTCATGCACACGCGGCGCGCGCGGGCGGGGCTCGCCCTCGCGGTCCTCGGGACGGCGCTCGTCGTGCTCGCGCTCGGTTGGGTCGTGCCGGAGCGGCCGCGCAACGCGCTCGCGCAGGCGTCGGTCTGGGGCGCGCTCGTGCTCGCGTCGTTCGCGGGGTGGGGCTCGCTCGCGCACGCCGCGCTCGCCGGGCGCACCCGCGCCGACTTGGGGCTCCGCGTCGCGTGGGGCGCGGCGCTCGTCTTGTGGATCGGCGCGATGCTCGAGACGAGCGCGGCGTTCCAGACGCCGGCGGCGATGCGCCTCGTCGAGCTCGGCGCGCTCGCGTGCGTCGCGTTCGCGTGGGCGCAGCGTGACGCGATGGGCGCGACGGCGCTCCTGCTCGCGCGCCTCGTCCGGCGAAACCCGCTGCTCGGCGCGCTCGGCGCCGCGATGGCCGCGTACGCGGTCGTCGCGTTCCTCGGCGCGGCGAGCGACCCCTCGCACAACCCCTTCGACGATGACGTCGCGTACCTCCCCTTCGTGAAGAAGCTCCTCTCGACGGGCACGCTCGAGGAGCCCTTCAGCCAGCGACGGCTCGCCGCGTACGGAGGGCAGACGTTCCTCCACGCCCTCGTCTCCCCGCGCGCGCGGTACGACCAGCTCCACGTCTTCGACCACGGCGTCGCCCTGACGATGGTGGCGCTCCTCGTGATTGGACACCGCGCCGACGGCCGGAGGGCGCGCGGTGAGGTGGTGCTGCTCGCGCTCGGGCTCCTCTACGCCGTGCCCAGCGTCTCGGTGAACTCCGCCAGCTACTTCAGCGGCGTGGCGATGCTCTTCGGCCTGTACCGCACGCTCGCCTGGAACGGCCGGGGCGGCGCGACGCCGCCACACCACGCCGCGATGGTCGGCCTCGTCGGGGCGGCGGCGTGCACGCTGAGGCAAAACTTCCTCCCGGTCGTCGCGATCATGATCGCCGCCGGCTACGTCCCGTACGCGCTCCGCCGCTACCCGCGCGGCGCAAAGGAGCTCGCGTGGATCGCCGCCGTTGGTGGCGCGGCGCTCGCGCCGTGGCTCGTGCTCGCGTGGCGCTCGGGTCGCACGTTCCTGTACCCGCTGGTCGTCGGCGTCGGCAACCCCGAGCTCACCGCCCACGGTCCGAGCGAGCCGTGGACCGCGCAGCTGCGCTACATCGCGCGCTGCGCGCTCGAGCTCCAGCCGATCCACGCGGCGCTGCTCTTCGCGCTCGGCGCGACGCTCCTCGTCGAGAAGAGCGAGCGCCGGCCGCTGCGCGCGCTGTGGCTCGCCGCGTTGCTCGGCTTCCTCCTCCTCACGAACCAAGTCCGGCAGGCCGCCGATCCGTGGAACCTGTCGCGGTACACGGTCGGCTTCGTCATGGCGCTCGCGCTCGCGGTGACGCTGACGGCCGGAGCCGGGCTGACCGCCGCGACGTCCGCGCGCGCGCGCGCGGTCGGGCCCGCGATCGTGCTGGTCGCGCTGATCGCCGAGCTGCTCTTCGCGCGGGAGAGCGCGCCCCGCGCGCTCGACGCGATGCTGCAGGCGATCGCCGCGCGCGTGCGGAGCGCTCCGGAGTCGGAGAAGACGCAGCCGTTCGAGGCGCAGCTCTATGCGCGCGCGCAGGCGACGGTGCCCGTCGGCGCCGGCATCGCGGCGATGGTCGACGATCCCGTCCACCTCGACTTCGCGCGCAACAAGGTCGCGATCCTCGACATGCCCGGCCCCTCGAGCCCCGCGCCGGGTTTGCCGCACTTCCGCGGCGCCGAGCCCGTGGCCGCCTACTTCCTCGCGCGCGGCACGCGGTACTTCGCGTTCGTGCGCGCGGACTGGTCGCGCTTCGTCTATCGGCGCGAGAGCTACGTCACCGGGGGCCTCACCGTCGACTACTGGAAGACCGCGGCGCCCTACGTGCTCGACGCGATCGGCTGGCTCGAAGAGCTCGCCCGCTCGCGCGCGATCGTGTTCGAAGAGCGCGGGCTCGTCGTGCTCGACCTCGCGTCGCGCGCGCCCGGATACGAGCGGCACGTGGCGACCGCCGCGCCGAACGCCGGGCCGCTGCCCGAGAGCGGCGACCGCGCGGCGACGATGAAGGCGCTGCTCGCGAGCGGGCCGGCGCGCGCCGCGTGGGACCTCGCGCTCCAGGACGACGTGCAGCTCGGCGAGGGGTGGTGCCCGCTCGAGCTGTCGTGGAAGGGCGGCGAGGTCGAAGAGGCGCACCGGTGGATGGCCGAGCGCGCGTCGTTCCGCGTCCGGTCGCACGGCGATCGGCCGATGAAGCTCGGCCTCCGCGGCGTGGTCCAGCAGCCGCCGATGCCGGCGCGCACCACGCTCACGCTCTACTTGGGCGGCCAGCGGTTCGAGTCGTTCGTCGACGGCCCCGACGCGAAGGAGGAGCTCACGCACGTCGTCGTCGTCCCGGCCGCGAAGCTCCGCACCGTCGCGTGGCTCGACGTCACGCTCGTCCTCGCGCGGTGGAAGATGGCGCCCGAGGCGGCGTGCGGCGGTTACGGCTTCGCGCTGAAGGACGTCACGTGGACCCCGGCGCTCGCGACCGACGGCGACGGGCCCGACGCCGCCGCGCCGTAAGGGACCGGGGTCTCGACTCGACGGGAACGGCCCCCGCACCTGCCACGCACCAGGTCTCCTAGGGGTGTCCTCGCCCGAGGCCGTCGCGTATCCTTCGGCCCATGGCAAAGAAGATCGCCGTCTTTTGGCCCGGGGATGCGCGCACCAAGCCGAACGAGCTCGCCACGCCGAGCATGGTCGA
>JAYVXL010000898.1:0-3139 GCA_043785185.1 Myxococcales bacterium | reverse complement strand
GACCGACACGAGGCGCCCGGCGGCGAGGATCGGCATCGCGCGCGCCACCTGCGCCGTCAGCCAGTAGTGCAGCGGCGGGTACACGTACGGCACGAAGTCCGCGCTCGGCGCGACATAGAGCGGCTTGCCCGCCATGACGCGCTCGACGTGATCGGCGACCCCGCCGCTCATCCACTCGAGCTCCACGGGGAAGCGGAACCGCTGCGCCACGACGATCGCGAAGAACACGACGTGGAGCGCGCCGGCGGCGAGCAGCGCCGCGTCGAGCGCGGTCGTCCACGAGAGCTTGCGGGGCTCGGTCGTCACCGGTGGGGACGTACCACCGCGGGATCGGCCGGCGCAAGGCGCGCGCATGACGGCGGCGTCACGGTGCTGCGCCTCGCCGCCGCCCGCGCCTCGGGCTTTTTGCCGCGGAACGGCGCTTGCTAAAGGGCGGGGATGCGTCCGGCCGAGCTCCTCGCCTCGCTCCTCTGCGGGCTCGCGCCAACCGTCACCGCGTGCCGCGCGCCGGCCGAGGACCGGGCGCCCGTCCCCTACCTCGCCGAGGCGCTCCCGTGGGTGCACCCGGCCGCCGCGCCCGCCCCCGCGCTCACGGCGACGCGCGCGACGAAGCTCTGCCAACTCATCGGCGACGTCGACCTCTCGCGCGCTACGCGCGTGGCCAACCTCTCGGAGCGCCGCTTCGGCGTCCTCGGCACCGACCTCGGCATCTCCGTCGAGCGCGACGGCGAAATCGTTTTCCTCTTCGGCGACACCTGGAACCGCGGCGATCTCGTGCGCACGTTCGGCACCGACGCGTTCGCCACCGTCCCTGTCGGCGCGAAAGCGATGGACGCGTGCCACGACCTCACGTTCGCGGCCGACCCGCGCGACGGCGGCTTCGCCGGCATCACGCTCGACGGCCACGTGCTGCCGACGTTCGAGGTGCCGACCGGCGCCTACGCGACCGCCAAGCACCTGTGGGCCTTCTTCACGGTGGCCGACGCCGCCGGCCACACGATCGGCGACCGCGGCGGGCGCGGCGTCCTCGCCCGCTCGAGCGGCGACGAGCACTTCGTCACGGTGCGCGACGTGTCGACGACCGGCGAGCGCTTCAACATGGTGAGCGCCGCGATGCTGGGCGGCCACACGTACGCCGAGCTCCCCGGCGACTGGGCGGCCCGCGACGTCGTGCTCGCGTACGGCACCGGGCACTACCGAGAGAGCTTTCCGCGACTCGCGCTCGCGCAAGCCAATCACCCGAGCGAGCCGTGGCTGTACTTCGCCGGCTGGAGCGAGGACGGCACGCCGGATTTCTCGGTGCTCGAGCAGAGCGCGATGCCGCTCTTCCCCGACCGCGAGGCGCAGGCGTGCGTCGGCGAGATGAGCGTCGCGTGGGCGCCGGACGTCGCGCAGTGGCTCATGACGTACAACTGCCGGGGCAAGATCTTGCTCCGCGCGGCCCCGCGGCCGTGGGGTCCGTGGTCACAGTCGCTCGTGCTCTTCGACCGGAAGGGCGCGGAGTCGGCGGGCGTCATGCACCGCCCCTGCGCCCACTTCGCCGCGCCGTGCGATGACGGCGACGTGTCGGACCGCTTCGGGCCCGACGTGGCCGGCGATCCGTATGCCCCCTACATGGTCCCGCGGCTCTTCTCCGCCGGCGCCGCCGGCGAGGAGCGGATCGTCTTCACGATGTCGACGTGGAACCCGTACACGACGTCCCTCATGGAGGCGACCGTCCGCGTCAAGTAGCGCTTTTTTTCCGGGCGCGGGGCGACGCTCAGCCGCCGGGCGCGACGACGACGACGATGTCACCGTCCTCCAGCGCATCGTGGTCGAGCTCCTCGCGCGCGAGGCGCACGAAGCCGCTCACGCGCTCCCGCCACACCCACGCGCGCGCGCCGTCGGGCGCGCCCGCCACCGCCACGGTCACCGCGAGCGAGCCGGCGGCGAGATCCGCGACGCGCGGCACGTCCCCCGCGACGAGGACGCGCGCGGGGCCGGGCTCGGCGCGCGCGATCGCGAGACGCGAGGCCGGCCGCCCGGCGCGCAAAAGCTCGTCCACGATGGCCGCGCGCGCCTCCTCCAGCGTCCGTCCGCCGACCTCGACCTTCGCGACGCCGGGCAGCGCGACGAGCCCGTCCTCGTCGACGGCGGCGGCCCCATCGAGCGGCGCGCCGAGCCCCTTGAGCGAGAGGCGATCGAAGGCGCGAACCCTCCCGGTCGCCGCCGGCAGATCCATGAAGCGCCCCGACCGGTGCACGCGCTCGGGCATCTCCGGCGCGAAGCTCCGCAGCGCCGTGATGACCTCGGGGTACGACGCGGGATCGGTGGCGTAGATGCTCACCTGGGGAAACGCCGGCGACCGGCTGTTCTCGATGCGCCACCGCCCGACGCGAAGCCAGCGCGTCGGGAGCCCGTCCGCGAACCACTCGTCGTAGACGATCGCGACCTTCACGCCCGCCGAGAGGCGCACGATGTCGGCCGGCGAAGGCGCCCGGTCGATGCTCATGCCCTTCGCGCGCGCCATCTCGAGCGACGCGAGGCCCATGAGGTCGAGCATCGGCTCGTCGCCGAGCCACGCGACAGCGCCGATGTCGTTCACCGCGACGCGCGCGCCGGAGAAATACTTCGCGAGGAAGCGCCCGGTCTGCATCTGCTGCTCGAAGATGTTGCGGCAGGCCGTCGGCGTGTCGGCGTCGGCGCGCGCGGCGCGAACGCGGAGCGGCATCGCGACGAGCAGGGCGACGAGCGCGCCCGCCGTGCCCACCGCCGGCTCGGCGCGCAGGCGCGCGAGGAGCGCCCTCGGCGCCGGCAGGAGCGCGCCGAGCGCGAGCACGGAGAAGAGGAGGCCCGTCGCGAGGAGGTAGGACTCGTACCGAAAGAACCACCCGACGCTCGCGAGCTCGAGGTGCATCAGGATCATGACGGTGGTGATCCCGAGCGCGATCGGGAGCCGCGCGGTCGGCCCATCGCGGCGCGCGACCAAGAAGCCGGTGAGCGCGGACGCGACGATGACGGCGAGCACCGCCCCCTCGACGCCGAGCCGGTCCATGAGATCGACGCCGAGCACGTCGCCGAGGTGTCCGAGGTCGAGGTGGCGACCCTTGAGGACGACCGGCGTGGGCAGGAAGAGGCCGCCCTTGGCCTTCGAGTACGC
>JAYVXL010000897.1:0-3140 GCA_043785185.1 Myxococcales bacterium | reverse complement strand
GCCCCTGCCGGCCGAGATTCTGAGGGGGGTTTGGCCCAACGATTGGCCCAGAAATGCGAAAACCCCCGGCAAACGCCGAGGGTTATTAGTTGCGCGGGTAGGATTTGAACCTACGACCTTCGGGTTATGAGCCCGACGAGCTACCAGGCTGCTCCACCGCGCGCCACGGCTCCTCTCGCGAGGGGCCTTTGTTACGAACGGCCGCGACCATACTCCGGACGGGATTCAAGTCAAGCGCATCCGCCATTCTCTTGCCAAATTCCGCTGGCAATCCGCGCGTTCCCGCGCGCCGACGCTCGCCGCCGACGCGAGGCATTGAACCGGCGGGCCGTCCCGCCGCATGATGATGCATGTCCAACGACGGGAAGCCGCCGCCGCTGCCGGGTGCCCGTCGCCCCTTGCCGCCGCCCTTGCCGAGGCCGCCGACGCCGATGCCCGCGAGCCGCGGCGCGCGCGTCAGCACCGCGATGGCCGTCGCGGCGCACGCGGCGCCGACGGCCGACGGGTTTCTCACCGCCGACGCGAAGATGAACCTCGCCGACGTCGCCCTCCAGCTGCGCGACGAGCAGCTCGCGGCGAAGGTCGTCATGTACCGCGCCGAGCTCGAAACGAACGCGGAGCTCGACGCGATCACCGATCAAGTCATCCGCGACATCCAGGAAATGCAGGCCGTCAAAAGGAGCTCGCCACCGGCGCCGACGAGCAGCGCCGGGCGCGCGGAGCTGGAGAGCGAGCTGTTTCAGGCGCTGCAGGGCCACCTCGCGCGCCTCTTCCGGCCCGGCAAGCTCGCGAGCGTCCTCGAGCGGAGACTCGGCGAGGTCGGCAAGCGCTTCGCGCGACTCTTCTTCGAGAGCGAGCTGCACGACAAGTTGCAAGGCAGCAAGACCGAGATGAAGAAGATGCGCTTCGCCGAGCAGGCGCTCTACCTCGTCATGTCGCGCCACGAGACGCGGATGCTGAAGGACCTGGCCGCCTTCGACTACGGCAACGACGACGCGCGCCCGCGCGCGGAGCAGATGCTCCAGGACTTCGTGCGCGACGTGCGCAACGCGTTCCTCGCGCGGACGACGCCGGAGCTGAACACGCTGCTGAAGGTGCTCAACGAGATCCTCCGCGCGTTCCTCACGCGCGAGCTGCCGGCGGCCGTGGGCGAGCTGGCGTTCGAGGTCGTAAAAGAAGCGAAGCTCGCGGAGAGGACGACGTTCGGCGAGGGCTACAAAGTCACCGCCGAGGTGTTCCCCACGTTTCGCACGGCGTTCGAGCGGCGGTTTCTCCAGCGCCTCGTCACCGCCGCGGCCGACGAGCTGCTCGATCGCGCGCGCGAGAGCGCGACGCCGCTGCGCCAGGAGACGATCCGCTTCGTCGCCGATCCGCAGATCTTCACCGACATCTGCGAGCTCGTCTGCGACGCGGTGCACGACCACCTCTACAACGACGGCTTCCTCGATCTCCCGGCCGACTGGCGCGCCCGCCTCGCGACGGAAGGCGTCTGAGCGCGCGCTACTTCGGCGCGCGGGCGTCGGCGGCGGCGATGGCGGCGAGGCTCGCGGCCTCGGTCGCGCCGTAGGGCGTCGCGAGCCACGCGTCGACGATCTCCTCCGCGAGCGGCTCGGAGAGCAGGCGCAAGGACAGCGCGAGAACGTTGGCGTCGTTCCACCTGCGCGCGCCGGCGGCGGTGGCGGCGTCGACCGAGAGCGCCGCGCGGACGCCGGGGACCTTGTTCGCCGCGATCGAGACGCCGGTGCCTGTCCAGCAGCACACGACGCCCTGGTCGGCCCGGCCCTCCGCGACGGCGCGCGCGACGGCCAGCGCCACGTCGGCCCAGGCCGCGACGGGAAGGACGACGACGTCGTGCCCCTTGGCCTTCAAGTGCGCCGCGACGTGCGCGACGACGGGACGCGCCTCGTCCGCCCCTAGGATGAACCGCATCGCCCGTGAGCGCGCCGGCTCAGTTGCTCGCGGTCGCCATCGGAACGGTGCGGCTGTGGCCCTGCGCGCGATCGTGGATCGCGTCGACGGCCTTGAGCGCGGAGTCTCGGAGCTCCTCGTCGACGGCGGCCTGCGGGGCCGGGATCGTCGGCACCATCAGCAGGTCGACTTTGAGGACGGTAAACTCGGGCGAGACCTCGCGCATCGTGAGGACGATGTTCGCGTCCTTTACGTTCGTGCCATTGACGAAGCGGCCTTCGACCACCTCGGTGTTTCCAACGACGACAGGCGCGCCGAAGCGCAGCGTGTTGGTCAGCTTGACCAGGCCGTGCATGACCTCGATGGCGAAGTACAGGTCCGTGGTGCCCTGCTCGCGGTTCTTGTCGACCACGCGCGCGTTCTTGAACTTCTCGGGCGCGAACTCCTTGTAGTGCGCATAGTCGACGACCTGCTGGCGCACCTTCGCGATCGGCGCATTGATGAGCACCTCGGCGTGGCCGTACTTGTCGCTCTTGCCGGCGGGGACGAGGTTCGTCTTGGTCGAGTGGCCGAGCTGGCTCAGGCGCAGCGCCTCGGCGTCCGTACCGTCCGCGCGGGCGGAGCTGGGCGTGATGGCGAGCGTGGCGAGCAAAGCGGCGGGGAGGAGCCAGCGGAGCGGGCGGAGCATTCGGGGGACCTCAGGAACTGGGATGGTCGGAAAAGGGCGCGCGTTGCGGGGACACTAAATGTAGGCAGGTGTGGTTTGACACAACCGAGTCAGGAGGCAAGCCGGCAAGCGCCGAGGGGGAAGCACGACCACAACGTTTGGACGGCCCTCGAGGGCCCTTCGATGCACGGACGGCCTCGCCGTCGACATTTTACAGGGGGCGCACTGTGTTACGGCGCGCGCGGCCCGTTTCTTCCCGCGGGAACAGCCAAAAAACCTTTTACATCCAGTCGCTTGCGCAGTTCTATCCGCGGCGGAATCGCTGCCGACCCTCGGTCGACCACCAGTCCCGGTAACGCTGCTGGGCGCGCTCGCGTTCGCGCTTCGGAAGATCGTCGTAGTAGCCGAAGTACTCCTTCGTGACCGCCTTCAGCTCTTCGCCCGCCGCGTGGCGGAGGCGGGCTTCGTCGTGCATGAGCGCGTCGATGAGCCACTCGATGCGGTGGCGCTGTCCGTGCGCCGTCCACCACGTGATCCAGCGGCGGGACTCGGTGCCGAAGTCTTG
>JAYVXL010000896.1:0-3141 GCA_043785185.1 Myxococcales bacterium | reverse complement strand
GCACCTGCGGCGCGACGTGCGAGTCGTAGATCGCTTGCTCCTGCACGTAGCTGCGCAGGTACGGCGTGCGAATCAAATCGAGCCGGCCGCGGAAGCTCGCGAACTCCGCGTGGTCCTTGAACGCGTCGAGGTGCAGCTCGTTCGCGCTGCCCATCATCACGCAGTTCAGTTGGACGTTCTGCATCGTGAGGTTCACCTCACCGGTCTCGACCGT
Source organism: Myxococcales bacterium (assembly GCA_043785185.1). Classification (GTDB taxonomy): domain Bacteria; phylum Myxococcota_A; class Polyangia; order Polyangiales; family Polyangiaceae; genus JANYHK01. The sequence continues at coordinate 2,927 of JAYVXL010000896.1, read as the reverse complement.
CAGCTGCAGGTACTTGAACGCGTCGAGCGGGCGCTTGAGCAGATCGCTGAACTCGAGGATGCCGCCGGCCGCCTCGACGAGCTCCCCCTTCGCCTCGTAGAGCGTGATCGCCTGCAGCGACGCCGGCAGCGACGCGAGGCTGCGATCGGCCGTGATTTGCCGCTCCGCCGCGTCCACGCTCATCTGCGGGCCGATCGTGACGGCGCCCACGCGGTAGCGCTGCGAGATGAAGTAGCGCTCGACTTGCACGTGCTTCAAGACCTCGGCGTACGAGCCGTCGTACGACGACAAGAGCGCCTCGAAGACCTGCTGGCTCTTGTGCGACAGCTGCCCGCGCGAGATCCAATCGCTCGGCGGCTCGCTCTTGCTGTCCTTCTCCTTGAAGAGCCGCTCGAGCATCGCCCGGCGGTCCTCGACCGGGATGAGGAACAGCGGGTGGTCGCGCACCTCGACGAGGAGCTTGGCGTCGATCTCGTCGTCGGCGAGGTGCGCGTACGACGGGACGTTCTTCGCGACGTCGTCGCGGTTGCCGAAGCCGAGGGAGCCGCGCACCGTCTTCGTCGTCGGGAAGACCCAGTTGAAGCGGTAGAGCACGCCCTCGTCGGCGAGCGAGTACTGCTCGAGCGCGCGCATGATGCAGCCGACGATCGTGCTCTTCGCCGAGCCGTTCGGGCCGTGCAGCAGCACGAGGCGGTTCGGCCGTCCCTCGCGCGCGAAGTTCGAGAGCGCGCGGTACAGCTCGTTTTGCACGTGCTCCTGGCCGATGAGCGCGCCCTTGGAGAGCACGCCTTCGGCGGCGTGCGCCGCGCCCGGCTGTTTGGGACGCGGCTCCCACGGCAGATCGAACAGGTTGAAGCGCGTGAACTCGCCCCACGGGTGCACCACCTGCGAGGTGCCGAAGTGGTCGAAGCAGTCGCGCACGTAGCGGCTCGCGTCGCGCGCGTAGCGTACGGGGTCGACGGCGAAGAGATCGAGGTACTCGGCGAACGACAGCACCCGCCGGCCGCGCTGGAAGCGTCGCTCGACGCTCTCGGCGACCGACTTGATCTGAGAAGCGATGTCGCGCGGCTCGCTCATGGAGCCAGAGTACCCGAAAAACGGCGCCGAGAAGGGGGCTCTGGGCTCTGCGCTGGGGCGCTCGGCGCGCTGCGGCTCTACTTGGCGTCGACGTCGAGCGAAATCTCTTGCTGCTCGAGCTGGCAGTTCTGCTCCGAGCACACGCTCATCTTATAGGTGCCCACGATCTTGCCCTTCGCCGCGGTCGGCTTGAAGCGCACCGTCATCGTCGCGACTTTTTCGGCGTCCTTCTTGAAGTCGCCGCCGGACTTCGAGAAGGTCTCCTTCACGAAGTCGACGTTCTCGCTCAGGGCCTTGTCGTCCTTCTTTCCCGGCGTGAACTTGTACGGGTACGAGTCGTTGATGTGGTACGCGCCCTGCGCCTCGAGGCGCAGCGTGAGCGTGCACTCCTCACCCTTCTTGCATGCGCCGGTCGTCGCCTGGAGGACGAAGTTGTTGCCCTTCATCTCCTTTGCGTCCGCGACGGCGGGGCACGCGAGGAGGACGGGCGCGACGGCGAGCGCGAGGAGAGCGATCAGGCGGTTCATCGTGTGCGGCATCTCTTGCACCTTTCGAGGTACGACGGAAGGGATTCTGACCGAACGTCGCGCAGGCGCAAGGCGGAGCAAGGCCTAAGAAAGTGCAGAGCAAGGGGGAAGGTCGGGCCCGCGCTTCGTTGGACGCGCGGCGGGCCGGAAGCTTCATTTCACGTAGAGCTCGAGCCGCGGCGAGCGGAGCTCGACCGGGGCGTCGATGCTGGGGGCTGCGCGCTCGAGGCGCTCGCCCAGTGGCGGGGGCGCGGCCCCCTGGGAGCCGGCCCCGCCGACCGGCCGCGCGCCGCCCGTCGGCAGAAACGTGAACGGAACCCCCGTCGCGTTCACGCCCTCCGCGACGAGCGCGAGCCCCTGATCGCGGCGATCGTGCGCCGCCCAGCGCGCCACGAGCGAGCGCACGTCGACGCGCACGAGGCCGCGCGACCCGCCAAAGACGCGCGTGACGGCGGCGCGCCCCTCCTCGGTGCGCGGCTGCGTGGCCCACGACAGCGCGCGGCTGTCCCACGGCTCGACGATGCGCGTCGCGTAGAGGCCAATCGGCGACGGATCGGCGTCGACCGCGTCGCTGCGCGCGAGCAGGAGGTACGCTTCGACGATCTGCGCTTCGGGCGGCAGCGCCACGGCGAAGCGCGTGAGGAGCACCGCGCCGCCGTCCGACGCGCGCCCCATCGTGAAGACCGCCGGCATCGACGCGCCCGCCGCCGCACCGTCGCCGCGCCGGAGCCACGCGACGTCCACCGGTAAGGCGACGATGCGCCGCACGAGCGCGCCGCCGTCGCCCTGCTCGGCGATCACCGGCTCGAGCCCTGCATCCCCCGCCTGGCAACGACCCGCGACGCACGCGCCCGGCGCCGGGCACTCGGTCGCCGCGCACATCCGCGCGCGCGGCGCGCACGCGACCGCGAAAAGCAAAGGCCAGAGCAAGGGCAGGAGCAAGGACGAGAGCCCCGCGAGGCCGGCCGCGAGGAAGCGACGCATCGGCCCGTGTATAGAGCGAACGTCGGGCGCGCGGAACGGTCAAACGACGATCCGTGCCCGCGGAAGGACTCTCCCGGAGCGGTCTCGAAGCCGGTGCTCGCCGACGGCGCGCCGGTGCTACGTTCCGCGCGGGCGGCCAATGTTCTTCGACAACACCCAGCTCTACGTGTCCACGCTGGTGGTCTTCCTCGCGGCGGCGATCGCGGGCGTCGTCGTCTTCCAGAAGGGGCGCAGCGCGCGGCGCGTCCGGCGGGGGGCGCTCGTGCTCCTCACCGCGTGCGCCGCCGTGGCGCTCGCGGCGTGGGTGCGGTTCGGCGATTTCCACTTCACGGTGATGGA
>JAYVXL010000895.1:0-10176 GCA_043785185.1 Myxococcales bacterium | reverse complement strand
TCGTCGCCCGCGCGATGGCCCGCGACAGCGGCTGGATGGAGCCCGCGCGCGCGTACCTCGCGCTCTACGCGGAGCTGACGGGGCGCGTCAGGCGGCGCGCGTCGACTTGACCGAGTCCACCCGGATGACGATGACGGTCACGTTGTCGAGCCCCCCGTTCGCGTTCGCGGCGTCGATGAGGTGCTCGACGGCCTTCTTCGGCGGGTGATCGCGCAAGATCCTGCCGACCTGCTCGTCGCTCACCATCTTCGACAGCCCGTCCGAGCAGAGCAAGTACGTGTCTCCCGGCTGCGGCTTGCCGAGCACCACGTCAATCGACACTTGCGGCCACACGCCGACCGCGCGGCTCAGGTGCGTCGACGACGCGCCGCCGACGCCCAGGTCCTTCATGGTGTGGTCGGCGGTCATCTGCCGGAGCACGCCGGCGCGCATGCGGTAGACGCGACTGTCGCCCACGTGCGCGAGGTAGAGGCGCTGCTTGTTCGGCGAGAACCGAGCGGCGCAGACCGTGGTGCCCATGCCCGAGAGCGCGCGATCCTTCTTCGCCTCCCGGTAGATCTCCGCATTGGCGCGCTGCACGGCCGTCGCCAGCTCGCGCGCGCGCTTCGGGATGCCGCCGCTGTCCTTCTTCTCCTCGAACGTGGCGTCGCGGAACGTCTGCGCGATCGTCTCGACGGCCAGCTTGCTCGCGATGGCGCCGCCGGTGTAGCCGCCCATGCCGTCCGCGACGACGAAGAGGTTCTGATCCTCGAGCACGAGGAGGCTGTCCTCGTTGCGCTTGCGCCGGCGCCCCGCGTTCGTCTGCCCGGTCGCGCTCACGAGGATCAGCGCGCTCGCTTGCGTCGGCTCCTCGGGCTCGGCGTCGGTGTCATAGACGATCTTCGTGGTCGACAGCTCGGTGGTCGGCCGCACCGCGCCGATGAGCGTAGGGTCGGCCTCGGCGTCTTCTTCGTAGTCGATGCGCGGCAAGCCGGGGCCGGTCAGCGCGCGGATATCCGACTTGAGGGGGACCTCCTCCTCGGCGGGCTCGGGCGCCGCGCGCGCTGCGCCGGCTGCGCCCGCTGTCGCCTTGGCCTCGGCGAATCGAACGAGGGGGCGCTCCGTCGTGCGGGGGATGCGCGGGACGCGGGGTCGCGCGCGCCTGCCCCCGAAAATCCTCACCAGCGCCAGCAGCGCGACGAGCGCGCCGAGGACAGCCGCGAGGTAGGAGAGAGGGAAGGGCAGCATGCTCCGTCGGGGGGGTTCGGGGCTCCGCGGCTGTGGACGCGCCGGCCACACGAAGCCCAGCATCCAAACAGAGCAAATTGCGCGCCGAGCACACGTTTCACGCACTTATGTCGAACCGAGTGTGGTGCGACGGTCGACAAGAAGATCGCCAGTCGACACGCGGCGACGCGCACGCGCGAGGTCCCATCCCCGGGGATGTTGGTCAGATGCGCGCGTTTCACGTAGGCTGCGGCAAGGTTATTACGCTGCCCTCCATGCACGACGACGAGAAGAAGGACGACGGAGAAGGGTCGATCTACAGGGTCGACACCGTGCCGCCTCCGCCGGGCGAGGATGATGCGTACAGCGCGCCCACGCGCGTCGGCGAGATGCCTCCCGAGGTCCTCGAAGCGATGCGCGCGGCCGGCCTCGGAATGGACAAGAAGTCGGCGCCCAAGGTGACGGCGGCGCTCCCGAGGCCCGCGGCCGTCCCGCACTTCGACGCGAGCGAGAAGGCAAAAACGAGCGATCCCGCGCCTGCTGCGCCCGCCCCCAGCGCGCCCGCGCTCGTCGCGTCTGCGCCCGCGCCCGCGGCCATCGCTCCCGCGGTCGCCGCTTCCGCCGCTCCCGCTCCCGCTCCCGTCGCTCGCGTCGACGACGAGGCGCCGCTCGCGAGCCTGCTCCGCGACGACGAGGAGGCGGCGCAGGAGCTCGGCGACTCGTCGATCGAGGTCGTCCGCTCGTTCGCGCGCGACGACGACGGCGACGACGATCCGACGCGGATGCATCCGAGCGCAGGGCCGCTCCCGCCGGCGCTCGGGCCGGGGAGCATGCCTGGCTTGAAGCCGGTGATGCAGCGCGAGGCGCTGCTCGTCCTCGCGCTCGTCGTCGCCCTCATCGTGCTCGCGATGGCCGTCGGCGCGAAGTAGCGCGCCGCGCCTCAGAGCTCGTGCTTGCGAATGAGCCGGTAGATGTACGTCCGGTCGATCCCCGCCTTTTTCGCGGCGGCCGACACATTTCGCGTGTGGCGCATGAGCAGGCGGCGGACGTACTCCTTTTCGCCCGCGTCGATCCAGGACTCACGAAAGTCTTTGTAGGCGAGGTCGAACATCGCCTCGTCGTCGATGGACAGCGTCGGCGTCGCCGTGGCCCCGGCCGGTGACGCCGGGTTCGCGACGGAGGGCGCGGGGGGCGCCACGCTCAGGCTCGGCGCGGCCGCGGCGACGCCGTCGCGCGACAGCGGCCTCGCGCGCGGTGCCGGCCATCGCGAGCGCCTCGGCCGCGCCGAGCGCGCGCAGCCGATCGATGAAGTTTCGCAGCTCGCGCACGTTGCCGCGCCACGGGCGATCGACGAGCTCCCGGATCACCTCCGGGCTCAGGTGCCCTTGGCCCGAGTGCTGCCGCAAAAAATGATTCGCGAGCAGCTCGATGTCCTCGCGCCGCTCGCGCAGCGGCGGGACGGACACCGGCAGCACGGACATGCGGAAGTACAGGTCCTCTCGGAACTCGCCGGCGTTGACCATCGTGAGGAGGTCCCGATGCGTCGCGGAGACGAAGCGGATGTCCACGGTGCGGTACGTCGTCTCGCCGATGCGGCGGACGGAGCGCGACTCGAGGACGCGCAGGAGCTTCGGCTGCATCGTGATCGGCAGCTCGCCGATCTCGTCGAGGAACACCGTGCCGCCGTCCGCCGACTCGATGGCGCCGGCGCGCGCGCCCACCGCGCCGGTGAACGCGCCTTTGGCGTGGCCGAAGAGCTCGGCGTCGAGCAAGTTCTCCGGCAGCGCCGCGCAGTCGACGACGACGAACGGCTTGGTCGCGCGCGGGCTCGCGTCATGCACCGCGCGGGCGACGAGCTCCTTTCCGGTCCCCGTCTCGCCTTGCACGAAGACCGAGGCGTCCATCGGCGCGACGCGCGAAAGGCGCGCGAACAGCTCGCGCATCGGGATGCTGCGGCCGACGAGCTTCTGGAAAAAGTCGTGGGGCCACAGATCGACCGTCCGCTTGCCCGCGGCGTTGTAGTCGACGAGAAAATCGGTCGAGCCGAGCCTTACGCGCGCGCCTTGCGGCACGAGCGCGCCGGTCACCTGCAGCCCCTCGACGAACGTGCCGTTGCGGCTACCGAGGTCGCGCACCCAGAGGCCGTCGGCACGCGCCTCGAACTCGGCGTGGAGGCGTGAGACCGTCGGATCCTGGACGACGAGGCCGCTGCCGGGCGCCGAGCCGACGACGACGGGGCCTTCGATCAGCCGCGCTTGCCTTCCGGCCCCGTCCCGCCACTCGACGCGCGGGTGGCTGCGAAACTGTGGGGCGAACGCCGCTTGATTCAGCTGCGTCTCCTCGGGCGGCGGCTCGGAGTAGGCCATTGGGGTACCCACTATACCGTCTCTCCTCGGTCCACAAACGGTCGTCCGCATGAGGCCCGCCAGGCGACACCTGGCGGCGGGTCGTGGCCGTCACGTCCACGACCCTGCGACAAATCCCCAAAGAAGCGCGCTCTCGAGAACGTGGAACGGCGCTTGCTGAAGCTCAGGGATGGTCCCCACGAAGCCCTTCGCGAAGGCCCCCGGTCCGCGCTTCGCCCAGCTCGGCGCCACGCGGGTGCTCGATCTCGTCGAGGCGAGCCGAAACGCGGCGCTCGCGTTCCTCGAGGGCACGGCCACCGGCTGGGGACGGCGCGAGCTCGGGGCGTGGCTGGTCGGCCCCTACCGCGCCGCCGCGCGCCACGCGGCCGCGCGCGCCAGCGGCGGAAGCGGCCAGGTCGTCGTCTCCGACAGCGGCGTCGAGCGCGTGCTCCTCCGGACGCGCGAGCGCCTCATCGATCTGCTCTCGGGTGGGACGCAGGAGTGGAGCGCGGCGGCCTTCGCGCGCCACGCGGTCGACGCGGGGCTCGTCCTCGGCGTCACCGACGTCTACGGCGCGCTCGGCTACGCGCCCGCCGAGGTCGCGGGCATGCGCCTCTACGATCGCGTGGCGTCGCTCTTCGTCGCCGACTACCTGACGCGCCCGCGCGACTACGACGGCATGACGATGTGCGAGGAATGCGCGGAGATCACGTTTCCGTGGGCGGACGCGCACCACCGCTACTGCTCGAACCCGCCCCTCGAGAGCGGCGTCGTCCTCGCGCGCGGCGCGCTCGCGCCGCCGACGTTCTCGGGGCTGGGAGCGCGCGCGTAGGGCGCGTATCTTCGCGCCAGCGATGCCGCGTACCATCCCCGAGGGCACGATCGACGTCTGGGTCGCGCGCCCGCCGTTCGACGCGGCGCCCGAGCTCGAGGCGCGTTACGCGGCGCTGCTGGCGCCCGATGAGGCCGAGCGCGCCGCGCGCTTTCGGTTCGACGTCCACCGGCGCGAGTACCTGCTGACGCGCGCGCTCGCCCGCGCGACCCTGTCGGAGTACCGCGACGTCGCGCCGCGGGCGTGGCGCTTCGTGCGAAACGCGTACGGGCGGCCATCCACCGATCCGCCGTGCGGCCTCGAGTGGAACCTGTCGAACACGCCTTCGCTCGTCGTTTGCGCGGTCTCCGACGGGCGCGAGCTCGGCGTCGACGTCGAGCCGCTCGAGCGCGCGCCCGACATTCTGGAGGTCGCCGAGACGGTATTTTCGCCCCGTGAGCGTGACGCGCTCGCCAAGCTGGACGCGCCGTCCGCGCGCGACCGCGCCGTCACGCTCTGGACGGCGAAGGAGGCGTACATGAAGGCCCGCGGCATGGGGATGAGCCTTCCGCCGCTCGCGATCACGATCGGCTTCGACGGCGCCGCCACGCCGACGATCGAGGTCGCCGGCGCGATGGACGACGGGCGCGCGTGGTCCGTTCGCACCTGCGATGTCCAAGGTCATCGCGTCGCCGTCTGCGTGCAGGCGGCGCGTGAAGAGGCGCTGCGCCTCGCGGTGCGCGAGACCGTGCCGCGGCCCGATGAGGGGTCATGAGCGCACGAGCAACGGCGGTTGGTGCACGACTTGCTTGGAGGGAGCCGATGGTTTTTCGAAGGTCGCGGTGCGGTGTGGCGATGCTGACGGTTTCGATCGTCGCGTGCGGAGGGGCGGGCGGCGGTCAGGCGCAGAGTGAGCGCCCGGAGGCGACGCTGCCGGAGGCGCTGACTTGCGACGGCGCGCTCCCGCCGGGCGAGACCTTCACTGCGGAGCCGGCGGGAACGCCGGCGCGCCGGGCGACGCAGCCGCTCAGCGAGATGGGCGCGGAGGGCACGCGCCTCTGGAAGGCGAAGCGCTACGACTCCTCCGTCCCCTATCTTCGCGGGGCGGCCGGCGGCCGCGGCGGCGACGATCGCGCGAGCCGCGACGTGCTCCAATTCAGGCTCGCCGTGGCGCTGCTCCTGACCGGCTACGACAGCGAGGCCAAGGCGCTCCTCGGCGTCATCGCGCGCGATCCGACGAGCGCCGCGCGCGCCGAGATGCTCGCGTGGCTCGCCGACGCGAGCGTGACGCACCCCGGTCTCGCGCACTACTTCGGCGCGTTCGACGACGCCGACGCCGCCGCCGTGGAGGGCAGCCCGCAGCTCAAGTCGATGGTCAACTACCTCCTCGGCCGGCAGCGCTTCGAGCAGCGCGCGTACGCCGACGCGATGTTTTTCTTCGCGCAGGTCAAGGCGCCAAGCCGCTACACGGCCGACGCGCAGCGCTGCGTCGCGAAGATCGACGCCAAGACCAACGCCGCGCGCGCTCCGCAAGGGGCGCACTGACCCGCCCGCCGTGGCGCTCAGGCCTGCGCCGGCGCGCTCACGCGTACGAGGATCGCCGTGATGTTGTCGAGCCCGCCCTTTTCGTTCGCAAGTAGGACGAGCCGATCGACGGCCGCCTCCGGCTGCTTCTCTTCGGACAGGATCTTCTGGATCTTGTCGTTCGTGAGCATCTTGGTGAGGCCGTCGGAACAGAGGAGGTAGACGTCGTCGGGCAGCGGCTTGGCGAAGACGATGTCGATCGGGACGACGGGCCAGACGCCGATCGCGCGCGAGAGGTGCCCAGCCTCGGGGCCCTTCATCCCGTGCTGCTTCATCGTGTGATCGGTCGTCATCGCCTTGAGGACGCCGCCGCGTAGCCGGTACGCGCGGCTGTCGCCGACGTGGCCGAGGTACAGGCGCTGCTTGTTCGGCGAGAAGCGCGCGGCCGTGAGCGTCGTGCCCATGCCCTCGAGCACTTTGTCCTTTGCGGCGTGCGCGAGGATCGCGGAGTTGGCCATCTGCATCGCCCGCGCGAGCTCCGACGCTCGCCTCGGCAGGTTGTCGTGCGGGGGCCCGTCGAAGGACCCTTGGGCGAACGCGCGCGCGATCGTCTCGACGGCGAGCCTGCTCGCGATCTCCCCGCCGCGGTAGCCGCCCATGCCGTCGGCGACCACGTACGTCGAGTGGCGCTCGTCGACGAGCAGGCTGTCCTCGTTCGCCTTGCGGCGCTTGCCCTTGTCGGTCTGCGCCTTCGCGGAGACGAGGATGAGCGCCGAGGTCTGCGTAGGCTCCTCGGTCGCGGCGTCCTCGTCGTAGACGATCGCCGTCGTCGGCGTGGTCGGTCGAGGCTCGGCCGCGGCGCCGTCGCCCGACGCGCCGCCGACCTTCGTGGGGTCGATGGTCGCGTCCTCCTCGTAGTCGATGCGCGGGATTTGGAGGCTCGGCTGGCGCTCCTTGCGGGGGCGTCTCGGGCCGTCGCTCGGCTTCTCGCCATCCCCCGCCTGCGCGGGCGCGCTGAAATACGCGACGAGGAGGGCCAGCGCGAACCCCGCGCCTACGACGATCCAGAGCCAGCTGCTCACGGCGTTCTCACGAGGTCGGCGCGCTCTTCTCGCTCTTCTCGGCCTTCCCGCTCTTCTCTTGCGCTTCCTGCTCGGCCATCCACTTGCGGAGGCTCAGCGGACGCATGTCCGTCCACACCTCGCCGATGTGCTTCAGGCACTCGGCTTTCGGTCCGGTCGTTCCGACGGCGCGCCAGCCCTTGGGCACTTCGCGGTCGGCGAGCCAGATCGAGTACTGCTCCTCGTCGTTGATCACGACGGTGTAGGTGCGCGTGTCTTCCTCTTCGTCCACAGGCGGCATGCCCTGAGAATATCCGATTTCACCGGCGCGCGAACTAGCGACACGCGCCACGCGGGGAGCCTACGCTGTGCGGACGTGAGGCTCTTGGCCGTCAGCGACACGCACCTACGCTCTCCGGGCAACCGCGCCTTCGTGGAGCAGCTGCCGGAGCAGCCTCGGGACTGGCTCATCCTGGGCGGCGACGTGTGCGAGCGCGAGGACGATCTCGCAGAGGTGCTCGACGTCCTCGGCCCGAAATTCGCCCGGCTCGTCTGGATCCCGGGCAACCACGAGCTCTGGACGATCCCACAAGGCAGCGCGCGGGGCGTCGCGCGGTACGAGCGCTTGGTCGCGATCTGCCAGGCCCGCGGCGTGCTCACGCCGGAGGATCCGTACCCGACCTGGCCCGGCGCCGGGCCGCGCACGGTCATCGCGCCGCTGTTCTTGCTCTACGACTACTCGTTCCGACCCGACGAGATCCCGCGCGCGCGCGCGCTCGACTGGGCGCTCGAGCACGACCTGCTCTGCGCAGACGAGAAGCTCCTGCACCCCGACCCATACCCGACGCGCGACGCGTGGTGCGAGGCGCGCTGCGTGGCCACCGAGGCGCGCCTCGCCGCGCTCGACCCAGACGCGCAGACCGTCCTCGTGAACCATTTCCCGCTCCGCCGCGCGCACGCGTGGTTGCCGCGCATTCCGCGCTTCTCCATCTGGTGCGGGACGCGCAGGTCGGAGGACTGGCCCGTGCGCTTTCGCGCGCGCGCGGTCGTCTACGGCCACCTCCACATTCGCCGCACGTTCCACGAGGACGGCGTGCGCTTCGAAGAGGTGTCTCTCGGCTACACCGGCCAGTGGTCGGGAGACCCGTCGCGGTACTTGCGCGTCATCCTCGACGACGCGGCGGGCGGCTGAGGGGCCTCAGCGCTTGGGCTTGCGCGGGCGGGCCGCGGGGATGCTGGCGGCAGAGTCGAAGAAGATGGGGAGGTTCACGTCGGTCTCCGCGTCGCTCGGCATCGACGGCCGCCGCCGCGCCCCGTGCCCGGACGCGATCTGCCCCCCGCGCGCGATCCCCGCCGCGCGGACGCGCACCCAGCACTCGAGCAGCGCCTGGCGGAACGCGGCGGCGTTCGGGTGCCGCCGCGCGCGCACCTTCGCGAGGGCGCGGCGCACGACCTCCTCCAGCTCCTCCGGCACGTCCTCGCGCGCGAGGCGGATGCTCTCCGGCTCGCGGAGCGCGATGGCGGCGACGAGGCTCTGGTAGTTCGGCGCATCGAAGGCCCGGTGGCCGGTGAGCATTTCGTAGAGCACGAGGCCCGCCGCCCAGACGTCGGCGCGCTCATCGAGGTTCTTCGGCGCGTCGAGCTGCTCGGGCGACAGGTAGTGCGGCGTGCCGGGGATGACGCCCGTCTCGGTGATGGCGCTCATGTCCTCCGGCTGGCTCATGCGCATCCAGGTCGGCAGGAGCTTGGCGAGACCGAAGTCGATGAGCTTGACGATGGGCGCTTGCCCGCGCGGGCTGACGAGGAAGACGTTGCTCGGCTTCACGTCGCGATGCAAGACGCCGCGGGCGTGCGCGGCGGCGAGCCCATCGAGGAGCTGCAGCGCGATCGAGATCGCGTCGCCCAGCGCCATCGGCCCCTCCTCGTAGAGGCGCGCCCGCAGCGTCTCGCCGTGGAGCCGCTCCATGACGATGTACGGCGAGCCGTCGCCGAGCGTGCCGCTGCCGAGGACCTGGCAGACGTTCGGGTGACGGAGCGCGTGCGCCGTTCGCCGCTCGCGCCGGAACCGCCGCAGGTTCTCGGCGTTGAACGCCGACGGGTGAAGGACCTTGAGCGCGATCTCCTTGCCGCTATCTGCGTCCGCGGCCGAGAAGACGACGCCCATGCCGCCCGCGCCGATGATGCCGAGGACGCGGAAGCGACCCTCCACGAGGTGGCCGACGAGCCCCTGCGCGGCCGATTTGCGGGCGCGCAGGACGTGATCGCTCGAGCGCAGCGGGTTGATCGCGCGTTCGCCCGCGTGCGTCTCGGCGTCCTCTGGGAAAAGGCGCGCCGACGGCGTGACCACGGGCAGCTCGGCGCCCGGAGTCGCGGCCGGCGGGCTCTCGACGCGCGGCGGTCGCGGCGGCGGGGGAAATCGACGCACCATCGCCCGACAGCATGCACCATGCCGAAGGTCGCCGGCCACAATCCGAAGCCGCGAGCCTCCGGTGTAGTCGGGGGTGCCACGTCTGTCTCCGCGGAGCGTCACGGCGCGTCGTCGGGTAGTCTGGCCATCCATTCGATGCCCCCGGCGAGCAAGCTCCGGTCCCTGGTCCCCTTCCGCGCGGCGCGCCGCGCGCCGGCGGTCCGCCTCTTCTGTCTGCCGTACGCGGGGGGAGGCGCGGCGGTCTACCGCGCGTGGGCGGCGGCGCTGCCCGACGCGATCGACGTCTGCCCCGTCGAGCTCCCGGGGCGCGGCTTCCGGTTCCGCGAGCCGTTCGCCGTCGACATGCAGGGGCTCGTCGCGGATCTCTTGCGCGGGCTCGCGCCGCTCTTCGACCTGCCGGTGGCGGTCTTCGGCCACAGCATGGGCGCGTCGATCGCCCTGGAGCTCGCGCGGCAGGCGCCCGCGGCCGTCGCGCACCTGTTCGCGTCGGGCGCGCCGGCGCCGCACCGCGCGCGCGCCGAACCCGGCGAGCGGCTCGGGAGCCTGACGGACGACACGCTGATCGCGAAGCTCCGCGCGTGGGGCGGCACGCCCGAGGAGGTCCTCCGCCACGACGAGCTGATGCAGCTCGCGCTCCCGATCCTGAGGAGCGACCTCGCGCTCCTCGACGCGTACGCGCCGCCCCTCGAGCCGAAGCTCGGGGCGCCTCTCAGCGTCCTCGCCGGCACCGCCGACCGTGGCGTCTCGCACGACGACGCGCGCGCGTGGCGCGACTACGTCGAGGGGCCGTTCGCGATGCAC
>JAYVXL010000894.1:0-3145 GCA_043785185.1 Myxococcales bacterium | reverse complement strand
CGCGTCGTGATCGAGCCGAACGACACGTAGGCCGCGATCGGCATCGTGAAGCTCGTGAGCACGACGAGCCAGAGCGAAATGCCGTCGAGGGCGACGTGGTAGTGGATGCCGAGCTTCTCCATCCAGACGACGTCGTGGTTGAAGTGGAACTCGCGGCCGTACGAGATGGAGAGGAGGGGCAGCGTTGCTGCCAGCGTCCCCAGCATGATCGTCAGCGTCGTCGCCTTGAGGACGCGCGGCGCCTGGCGCGGGAGAAACAGGATGGCGATCGCGCCGGCGATGGGCAGGCCGAAGAGCCAGGTGAGCAGCGTCGCCGGCTCCCACGGGGCCGACGCTTCGGGCGCCTCGCCGGCCGTCGCCGGCCACATGCGCACGACGAACAGCGTGAGCAATCCGGCGGTGAGGGCGATGGGCGCCTTGACCTCCCAGCCGTGGCGGCGCGGCATCGCCGCGGCGATCGCGACCGCGGCGAGGACGGGCAGGGCCACGTTCGTCACCTTTGTGGCGACGACCGCGAGGACCGCGAGGACGACGAGCGTGGCGATCTGCGAGGGGCCGAGCGGCGTCGCGCGCGGCTCGGTCTCGGCGTGTTCGGTGTGCGCGGTGCTCATCGTTCTCTTCAGTTCTGTCCTAGCTCGAGTTTCTGCGGCGCAGCCGGACGGCTGACCGTGATCTTCTTCTTGCCCGTGAAGCCGAACGCGTTGACGACCTCGAGGGTCACCGTCTTGCTCTCACCCGCCGGCATCGTGACCTTCAGCGCGTCGTTCGCGGTGAAGACTTCGCTGTCGGGCTTGCCGTCGTTGTCGGCGTCCCATCGGTACCCGTAGCCCATGCCCGGGCTCGCCTGGATGGTGTAGTCGCCGCTCTTCTCCGTGACCTGCGCGTTCGGGTGCGGCGCGACGAAGAACCAGCCGAACGCGCCGAGGCCGACGACCATCGCGGCCGCGTAGACGTGCACGACGCCGTTCTGGAAGGCGCGAAGGACCGTGCCGAGCGCGGCCACGATGAGCGCCGTCAGACGCGCGAGGATGCCGTCGACGAAGGCCATGTCGAACGCCGCCGCGGTGTCGCCGAGCGCGTCGACCGCCGCGAGGACCGTGTTCTCGTACAGCTCGTCGACGCGCCATTTGTCGAGCATGAGCTGGTGCAGGCGCGGCCACGCCTCTGCGAGCGCCTTGGCCGGCGCGCCGTTCTGAACGACGTACCAGTAGTACGCGAGGCCCGAGCCGACGACGAAGGCGCCGACGCCCGCGCCCGTGAGCGGCCACTCGAGGTGCTCGGCGCCTTCTTTGACCTTGAGGCTGCCCTTCGTCGCCGCTTCGAACACCGGCTCGAGCCAGTGGTCCATCGGCGTGAAGTGCAGGAGCCCCGCGTTCAGGAAGCCGGCGAACGCGGCGAACGTGCCGAGGATGATCAGCGGGATCGTCATCTGCCACGGCGACTCGTGCGGCGGGTAGCCCGGCGTCGACAGGTCCTCTTCGTGGTGGTGGTCCTCGTCGCCGTGCGCGTGGTCGCCGGTCTCCTGCTTGGCCGACTCCTGCTTGGCAAGCAGCGACGGGCGTCCGATCGTCCACCCGCGGAAGTCTCCCCAGAACGTGAGGAAGAGGAGGCGGAACATGTAAAATGCCGTCATCACCGCGGCGGTGACGCCGACGACGAACAGCGCCGTGCCGAGCCACTGCGGCGGCTCGAAGATGGCGTAGCTCGGGCTGCGCTTGTGGATGGCGTCGGTGAACGGGTTCACCGTGTGGTTCACGAAGGCGCGGTAGAGGATCTCGTCCTTCGAGAAGAAGCCTGCCGTGAGCGGCGCGCCGGCGATCGCGAGCACCGAGACGAAGAACGTCCAGTACGTGAGCGGCATGTACTTGCGGAGGCCGCCCATGTTGCGAATGTCCTGCGCCTTCTCGTCGTCGTGCACGCGCGCGTGCATCGCGTGGATGACGCTGCCGGCCCCGAGGAACATGCAGGCCTTGAAGAAGGCGTGCGTGAAGACATGGAAGAAGCCCGCGGTGAACGCGCCGACGCCGACGCCCAGGAACATGAACCCGAGCTGGCTGACGGTGGAGTAAGCGAGGACTTTCTTGATGTCGTTCTGCACGAGCGCGATCGAGGCGGCCAGGAGCGCGGTCGCCGCACCCACGCACGCGATCGTCGCCATCGTGAACGGCGAGAGCACGAACACGAACGACATGCGGCAGCACAGGTACACGCCGGCGGTGACCATGGTGGCCGCGTGGATGAGCGCGCTCACGGGCGTGGGGCCGGCCATCGCGTCCGGGAGCCAGACGTAGAGCGGGATCTGCGCGCTCTTGCCGGCGCACCCGAGGAACAGCATGAGCGCGACGCCGGTGGCGGCGCTGATCATGAAGGGGTGCGCGGGCTGGAGGAATCTGAGGACGCCGTGGAACTCGCCGCCGCCGATCGGCCAGAGGTGCAGCTGCTGGTTCTCGACGGTCGAGAGCAGGCTCGGCGCATCCTTCGCCATGCCCGTCCAGTCGAGCGCGCCGGTGTATTGCGCGAGCAGGAACATCGCGACGATGAGGCCGAAGTCGCCGATGCGGTTGGCGATGAACGCCTTCTTGCCGGCCGCGGCGTTGGGCAGGTGCCCGTACCAGAAGCCGATGAGGAGGTAGCTGCACAAGCCGACGCCCTCCCAGCCGACGAAGAGCACCGGCAGGTTGTCCCCGAGGACGAGGACGAGCATCGAGAAAATGAACAGGTTTAGATACGCGAAGAAGCGCCAGAACGACTTGTCGTCCGCCATGTAGCTCGTCGCGTACAGGTGGATGAGGAAGCCGACCCCGGTGACGACGAGCATCATCACGCCGCTGAGCGCGTCGATGCTGAACTTGAGCTCGATCGGGATCGCGATGTCGCGACCGCCGCTCGTGTGCATCCACTCCCACGCCGTCCAGTACAGCTTCGCGTGCTCGTGGCGGGTGACGGAGACCTTTTCGATCAGCTCCGCGTGGCCCGTCGCGTCCACGACGCGCGCGAGCGCGAGGAAGCTGACGATGGCGGCGGCGAAGCTGACGCCGACGGCCACGAGCGTCATCAGGCGGACGGCGTCCTTGCCGAGCGTGCGGCCCCAGACGCCGTTGATGAACGCGCCGAGGAGCGGCATCCCGAGGATGACCGCGATGAG
>JAYVXL010000893.1:0-3149 GCA_043785185.1 Myxococcales bacterium | reverse complement strand
GCTCGAGCGCTCTCACCTCGCACGCGCAGGTGTAGTTGCCTGCGCAGACGCTCGGGTTCGGCAGGCACTCGTAGGGGCCAGTCTGCGTGCCGCCGTCGCCCGCGACGTCGACGCAGACATCGCCCGCGACGCAGTTCCTGGTGCCGCACGCGAAGAGCGGCGGGGGCCCGGCGTCCGCGGCGCACGAGCCCGTGCACGTCCAACCGCCGGTCCTCGGATCGCAGACCGCGCCGCACTTGCAGTTGACGGGGCACGCGCACGGCGGCGGCGGGCCGTTGCACAACGGCGGCGGGCACGGCGGCGAGGGCGGACAGATCCACTGGTTATTGGAGCAGAGCGGAGGGGTCGGGCCGTTGCACCCGAAGCACGGCGGCGGCCTCCCCGCGCAGCCGTTCGAGCCGGAGGTCGAGCCACCCGACGAGGAGCTCGACACGCCGGACGACGAGGCCCCCGACGACGACGCGCCGGAGGACGACGCCCCGGAGCTCGAGCCGCCGGAGGACGCGCCCGAGCTCGAGCCGCCGGAGCTCGACGACGAGCCAGGATCCGGCCCGACGACGGTGCCACCGCAGGCGACGACGAGGAGGGTCATGGCGGAGACGGCTGCGGCGAGGCGAGACCGGTTTGGGCGCATGCTCGCGAGTAGAGCACGCGCCGTGCCTGCGATGAAACCTCATCAAACGCGGTCTTTCCGCCGGTCGGGTTGTGCCGCGTGGCACAGGGGAGCGATCGGCGAGTCCGGACGCGGCGCCCGAGGGCGGCGCGCGCGCGGGAGGTGCTGTATGGTGAACCCGATGAGGCGAGGGGTCGGCGCTCCATGAATCTTCGGAGCGCCTTGCGGCCGCTCGCGGCGCTCGTGCCACTGGTCGGCGGCTGCGCGGCGACCCCTGACCTCACGTATTCGGCCGACGCCGACGCCACCGGCGGCCCCCGCGACGGCGGCGCCGCGGATGCGGCGACGGACGCCGCTGCGGGCCACGACGCCGACGCCGGCAGAGACGCGCTCCCCAACGAAGGCGGTGCGATCGGCTGTCCGTCGACCCCGCCACCCGGCGCCGAAACGTGCTGCGGCGCGGTGCCGTGCCTGGACAAATCAGGCAACGGGTGCAGCTGCTCGGCGTGTGCGAACCTCGGCTGTGGGACCGGTCAATGGTGTTGCACCGACGGCAACCAGACGACCTCGTGCAAGCCGAACGCGGCGTCGTGCAAGTGACGGCGCGCTACTTCCGCGCCTTCTCGGCCTCGTCCCGCTTTTTTTCGGCCTCCTGATCGGCCGGCGTCTCGATCTCGACGGACACGACGCGGCCCGTCGTCGCGTCGACCTGCACCTCCACGATGTCGCGCGAGCCGGGCTTGGCGATGTCGAACGACCAAACGAGCTTGCCGTGCTCGGTCTCGAGCTCGGCCTCTTTGACCGTTCCGCCGGGCGTCTGCGTGAGCGCGATGCGCTCGGCGTCGGCGCGCGTCATCTGCTGGGTCTGCGTCTTGGTGCACGCGAGCGTCATCGCGCCGGTGAGCGTGAGCGCGAGCGCGAGCGCGTGCGTGAGACGGCGTGTCGGGCGCGGGCTCATGACGCGCACCTCCCGAGCGCCGCGGCGATGGCGGGCGACGGCGTCGCCGCCCACGGCGCGAGGACGCGGCGCGCCGCCTCGCAGTCGCCGCGTGCGCGCGCCGCGCGTGCGACGAGGATCGCGGCGTCTCTTGCGTGGAGGGACCCCGGGTAGCGCTCGAGGAAGCGCTCGGCCACGAGCGCCGCTGCGTCCGCGCGGCCCGCGCGCGAGAGCGACGCCGCCTCGAGGAAGGCCGCGTCCTCGGCCTCGGGGGCCTGCGGAGACGCCGCCCCGAACGAACGGAACGCGTGCGCGGCGTCGTCGAACTTCCCGGCGCGGTACAGCGCCATCGCGCGATCGTAGGCGAGCGGGGCAGCGCTCTCCCGGGGCGCCGTCCCCGCGGCGCGCGAGGACGCCGACGAGGGCGGCGGCTTTGAGGACGACAGGGCCGGCGCGGGGGATGCCGCGCTCGTCGCCACCGCGACGAGCGGCGGCGACCATGAATCGCCCGCGCCGAGGAGCACCTCGGGCGCGTCACCCCTGCGCAGGGCGACGCGGCCCTCGAGGACGCGGACGCCAAGCGTCTGCCCGCCCCCGACCTGCACCTCGAAGCGCGTGCCGCGGACCTCGATCTCGCCGTCCGGTAGCTCGACGACGAATCGCTCGCCCGGCTCCTGATGCCGCACCTCGAGCGCGAGCGAGCCGTCAACGAGCCGCACGCGCTCCGTCGCGCCGTCCTTGCGCCGGCTCCAGGTCGTGGCCGGTCCTGCGAGCACCGTCGCGCTCGTCGGCTCCAGTGCGGGCCCGACGCTCGCCATGCGCGGCGTGCGCGCACGCGACCAGGCGGCGAGACCACCGGCGCAGCCCACGATGACGAGCGCGGCCGCGAGGGCGAGCACCCGACCGCGCGCGGCGGGCGCGGCGCCGCCCGCGAACGCGGCCTCGCGAAGGATGCGCGCGCGCAGCCGGCGCACGCTCACGTCGTCGGCAGGCGGCGCGGCGAAGAGTGACTGGCCGGCGCGCCGGAGCCGCTCGACGTCGGCCGCGCGCGCGGTGCACGCTTGGCAGACGCGGCGATGCCGCGCGAACGACTCGACGTCTGAGGGCGAGAGCTTCCCCTCGCGCGCGGCGTCGAGCTCCCAGGAGCGATCGCACGGGCTCACCATCCGGCCTCCCGCTTCATCGTGGCCAAGAGCTCGTCCCGCGCGTGGAACAGGCGCGTGCGCACTGTGCCCGCCGGGATGCCGAGCGCGGCGCTGGCCTCTTCGGCGGAGAGGCCTTCGAGCTCGACCAGGACGAACACGTCGCGCTTCTTCGCGCTCAGCTTGGCGAGCGCGCGCTCGAGCAGGCGGAGCTCCTCCCGCCCGCTGGCGATCGCCTGCGGGTCCGCCGCGCGCGTGTCGCGCGTCGCCGCGCCGAACGACGCGAGGACACGCAGCCAGCGGCCGACGCTGCGCCGCCGTCGCGCCGCGAGGCGCACCGCGACCCCGCAGAGCCAAGCGCGGCACGAGTCGCGCCCGTCGAAGCCGCCGGCGATCTTCGGCAGCTCGAGGAACGTGGCCTGCACGAGGTCCTCGACGTCGCCGCCGTTCCCGCCGC
>JAYVXL010000892.1:0-10202 GCA_043785185.1 Myxococcales bacterium | reverse complement strand
CGATCGAGGGCGCGCATGGCGAGGTGCAGGGGACGGCGACGCTCGACGGAACGCTCGCCCTGCCCCGCCTCTTCGTCACGGCCCAGTCGCGCGACTTCGCCTCGAAAGGCACGTCGAAGGAGGGATGGCTCTCCGCCGACGTCACCGGCACCTACGACGGCAAGGTCGCCCACGCGAATGGAGTCGTGCGCGCGCAAAGCGGCGTCATCGCGCAGGCGGGCGTGGACCTGCGCGCGAACGTCAAGGATCTGATCACGCCGACGAGCGCGGCGCTCCCTTGGGACGCCTCCGCGCAACTGGAGCTCAGCGACTTCCCGCTCTCGCGCGTCGCGCTCCTCGCCGACCACGAGGTGCGCGGCAAGGTGAGCGGCGTCGTGGTCGTCGAGGGCCTGCACCGCGGCGCGCGCGCGATGGCCAACCTCACCGCCAAGTCGCTCCAGGTCGGCAACGCCGTCTTCCCGAGCGCGAACCTGGCGCTGACCGTCGACGACTCGGAGCTGCGCGCGCGCGCGCACATCGAGCAGTCCGCGGCGCCGGTCCCTGGCACCGGCAGCGCGCTCGCGACGGCGGGCTTCGGCGAGGTGGCAGGCAGCATCGGTGTGAGCTGGGGGCGCGCGCTCTTGCCCACGATCGACCCGTCGCGTCCCATGGAGGCGACGCTGGCCACGAAGCGCCTGCGCGCGACCGCGTTCCTCCCGTTCGTCGACGCCTGGTTCGGCGAGCTCGACGGGCTCGTCGACGCGAACGCGATCGTGTCGCTCATGCCCGGCGCGGACGCGCCGACGATCGTGGGCAGCGCGACGCTCGAGGGCGGCGTCGTCCAAGTCGCGGCGATGGGCACCCAGCTCCACGGCGCGCGCGGCCACCTCTCGATCGGCACCGACGGCACGGTGCGCCTCACCGGCGTCGTCGCGCACGGCGTCACCGGCACCGTGAAGGGCAGCGCGCTCGCCAAGCTCGAGGGCCTGCACCTCGCGAGCGCGTCGGCCGATCTCGAGATCCCCAAAGGCCAGGCCGTGCCGATGGACATCAAAGGAGTCCAGATCGGCGACGTCTGGGGCGAGGCGCACGCGACGGCGGTCACGTCACGGGATCGCGCAACCACGACGGTGACCGTCGACATCCCGAAGATGCACGCGCAGCTGCCGCTCCAGGCGCGCGGCGCAAAGGACCGCGAGGAGCTCGAGAACGTGCAGGTCGGCGTCTACTCGCCCGGACGCTTCACGACGCTGTCGCTCGATGGCGAAGACCTCATGACCCCCGGCGCGCCGCGTCACCCGCACACGACGGTGGTGACCGTGAATTTCGGCGCCGACGTCGAGGTGCGCCGCGGCAGGACGCTCAGCGCCACGCTCGAAGGGAGCCCGCGCGTGACGGTGACCGACCGCCCCCGCGTCGACGGCACGATTCGTCTCACCGGCGGCGCGATGCAGGTGCAGGGCAAGCGGTTCGAGATCGAGAAGGGCACCGTCAGCTTCACCGGCGACGACGCGTCCAACCCGCTCGTCGTCGTCAGCGCCGGGTGGACGGCGGCGGACGGCACGCGCGTCTACGCCGATTTCGCCGGCCCGCTCCGGACGGGCGCGGTCACGCTGCGCTCCGTGCCGTCGCGCCCGAAGGACGAGATCGTCGCGCTGATCCTCTTCGGCAGCGCCGACCAATCGGGCGCGCCGTTCGGCGGGAACGCGCAGGCAGACGCGAGCACGCGCGCGGGCGGCGCGGCCGGCACGTTCGCGACGGAGGGCCTGAGCGAGGGCCTCGACGAGCTGACCGGGCTGCAGATCGCTACGAAGGTCGACACGAGCAACGCGGCCAACCCGCGGCCCGAGGTCGAGGTGCAGCTCGCGCGGACGATCTCGCTCCAGGTCGCGTTCGTCCTCGGCGCGCCGCCGCCGGGCGCGAACCCCGACAAGACCTTCGCGACGATCGGCTGGCGCTTCGCGCGCCGCTGGCTGCTCGAGACGACGTTCGGCGACCATGGCAGCTCGTTCGCCGACGTCGTCTGGCAGCTCCGCTACTGACCGCTACGGACGGCGCTACTTCTCCGTGCCGCCGCTGGTCGACACGAGCTCGATGTCGAAGACCAGGATCGCGTTCGGCGGGATCAGCTTGCCCATACCGTGGTTGCCGAACGCGAGCTCCGGCGGGATCGTCGCGCGCCTTTTGCCGCCGACGCGCATTCCGGGGATCGCGCGGTTCCAGCCGGCGATCGCGCCGCCCGAGCCGAGTCGGAACGCGTGCGGGCGCTTGCCGTACGTCGACTCGACCTCGGTGCCGTCGACGAGGCGCGCGCGGTAGTGGATGGCGACCTCGTCGCCCGGGTGCGCCTCCGCGCCTTTGCCGACGACGAGATCGACGATGCTGAACTTCGTCCCGATGCCGGTGAGCGGACGACCTGGGATCCCGCCGCCGCCGCCGCCGCCGCCGCGCGGGGCCACCTCGGCGAGCTGCTGCCCGACGAGCTTCTTCACGCGCGGCCCGTTCGTGCCGCCGGCGATCACCCACGGACCGATGACGAGCGTAGGCACCGCGACGATGCCGTTCTCCGCCGCCGTCTTCTCGTCGACCTCGATCGCGGCGCGGTGCACGTGCGTGCTGAGCGCCTTGCGGAGCTTGTCGATGTCGAGGCCGACGGCCTTGGCGTGGTTCTCGATGTCCTCGCGCGTGAGGTTCGTCGGCGTGGCGTTCAGGCGGTCATGCATTCGCCAGAAGCCCTCGGGGCCCTTTTGCGCGAACGCCTCGCGCGCGGCCTCGGCCGCGATCGGGTCCTCGAGGTGCTGGCTCATCGGCAGATCGCGCCAGACGACCTTCACGATGCCGGGGTTCTGGCGGACGACGTCCTCCAGGTACGTGTCGGCGCGCCGGCAGGTGCCGCATTGGAAATCGGAGAACACCTGGAGGATGACCGGCCCCGTCGGGCTCCCCTTCCACGGCGAAAGCGGCGCGAGCGGCACGTTCTTGCGCACCGGCTCGGCGGGCTGCCCGTCCTTGATGAACCAGTCGTAGAGCGCGGTCGGCTCGATGCCGCTCCGCAAGATGCTCTCGGCGCGCTTGATCTCCTCCTCGACGATCCCGCTCAAGCGCTCGAACGTCTGCTCGCCGATCAGCCGCCGCCCATTGACGAAGAGCTGCGGCGAGACGGTGATCTCGAGATCCTCGGCGAGCTCTTGGTCCACCTCGACGTCGCGCTTGGACGATTGCGCCTTCACCATCGGGAGGATCGTCTTGGGATCGAGCTCGGCCTGGCGCGTGAGCATCTCGAGATCGCCGTCGTCGAGGTGCGGCGCGGCGAAGACGCGGTCGTGCATGTCCCAGAAGCCCACGTCGCCCTTCTGCGCGCGGGCCGCGCGCGCGAGGTAGACCGCCGGGTGCACGCGCAGGTGCGACGGCGGCGGGCCGTCCTTCCACACGACGCGCACACGGGTCGAGAACGAGGTCGTGACCTTTTCGAGCGCCTGCGCCGTCTTCTGGCAAGGCTCGCAGTCGAACGCCGAGAACGTGACGATGGTGACGAGCGCCGTATTCTTGCCGCGCACCGGCGACGTGCCGACCGGCACGCGCCAGATCGCTTTGGGGTCGAGCAGCTCATTTTTCTCGCGCGAGCCGCCCGGCGCGAACAGGTTCGCCGCGACCGCGCGATCGTAGATGTCCGCGCGGGCGACGCCCGCGGCCTCGAGCGCTCTGGCCTTCGCGAGCTCGACCTCGACGGCGCTCCGCATCGCGTCGAGCGACGCCGAGCCGGAGAGCGCGAGGCCGTTCACGAACGTCATGGGCGGCTCGCTCGCGCCGACGCGCCGCGCGAGCGCGATGTCGCGCTCCACCTTGTCGGCCCACGCGCCCGCCTCGAGGCCTTTGTCGAGGTCCTGCGGGCTGAGCCCCGCGGTGAGCGACCATTGCCGGATCTGCCCGGGCCCCACCGCCTGCGTCTCCTTCAACGCGAGCTCGCGGTACTTGAGAAATCCGAGGATGCCCTTCTGCGCGAACACGCCCTGCGCCACCGTCGCTGCGAACTTTGCCTGCGCGGCGCTCGCGGACGGCGCGTGCTTGTAGACGACGCGCAGCGTGTCGACGGGGAACGCGTCGCGGACTTTGTCGACGGTCGCGGCGTTCGCCTTGCACGACGGGCTCACGAAGTCGCTGAACACGACGAGCGTGACGTACGCGAGCGTGTTGCCGCGCACGACGTCGTCCTGCTCGATCGGGATGCGCTCCGGCGAGCCCGGCCCGGCGTCGGCCTCCGCCGTGGTCGTGGGCACGCCGACCGGCCGGGATGGAGTCCGGCACGCGAACGCGCCCGCAAAGCCCACGGCAAGGAGAACGAGCTGAAGGAGCCTACGGGACATCGATGCCGGGAGTATTGCGTGCTTCGCGTCCAGGCGGAAGGGGACGGTTCGGCCGAGGGCGCGTGCGCGCGTGGTGCTAGATTCCCGCGCATGCAGACCGAAGCGATGGTCCTCCGCCGGCACGGCGGCCCCGAGGTGCTCGAGCGCGCGACGATCGAGTTGCCGGAGCCAGGCCCGCGCGAGCTCCGCGTGCGCGTGCGCGCCGTCGCGCTCAACCACCTCGATTTGTGGACGCGCCGCGGTCTGCCGAACCTCAAGCTCGAGTACCCGCACCGCCTCGGCGCTGACGTCGTCGGCGAGGTCGACGCGCTCGGGCCCGGCGCGCGCGGCTGCAAGGTCGGCGACAAAATCGTGGTGAACCCGGGCCTGTCGTGCGGCACCTGCGCGCGCTGCCTCGCGGGCGAGGACAACCTCTGCAAGAGCTACGGAATCCTCGGCGAGAGCCGCCCCGGCGGCTACTCGCGGCACATGAACATCCCCGACGCGAACGTGCTCCCGTACCCCGGTGATCTCCCGTTCACCGAGGTCGCCGCCGTCCCGCTCACGTTCCTCACCGCCTGGCAGATGGTCGTGCACAAGGCGAAGGTCCTGCCCGGTCAGACGGTGCTCGTGCAAGCGGCCGGCAGCGGCGTCTCGACCGCGGCGATCCAGATCGCCAAGCTGCACGGCGCGCGCGTCTTCGCGACGGCCGGCACCAAGGAGAAGTGTGCGCGCGCGCTCGAGATCGGCGCCGACGTCGCCATCGACTACTCGAGCCAGGACTTCGTCGCCGAGGTGAAGCGGCTCACGGGCAAGCAAGGCGTCGACGCGGTCATCGAGCACGTCGGCGGCGAGGTCTTCGCGCGCAGCGTGCTCGCGACCCGCTGGGGCGGCCGCGTCGTCACCTGCGGCGCGACGAGCGGCTTCGAGCCCAAGCTCGATTTACGGCAGATCTTCTTCCGGCAGGTCGAGATTCTGGGGTCGACGATGGGCAGCAAGGCGGATCTGTTCCGCGTCCTTCCCCTCATCGCCGACGGGCGCCTGCGCCCGGTCGTCGACCGCGTGCTCCCATTGTGGGAGGCCGCGCAAGCGCACCAGGTGCTCGAAGAGAGAAAAGCGTTCGGAAAAGTGGTACTAGAGGTTTCGTCATGATCGATCCGCGCCACATCCTGTTCGGCAAGCCCGCACTCCAGAAGGGCACCGTCCAGCTCTTCATCGGCCTGCACGTCCTCCTCGCCGGGATCCTCGGCCTGCTCCTCACGCACGAGGACCTCGCCTGGGCCGTCGTCGCGCTCGGCGCGGCGATCGGCTGCGCCGGCGGCTTCAAGCTCAGCGATCCGACCCATTCGCGGACCTGAGGGCCCGGCCAAAAGGAGAAGACCGTCATGCGCGCGGGCGTCGGGCATATCGTGTTCGGAGCGCTGCTGCTCGCGGTCGGGCTCTACGTCACGATGACGAGCGAGCGCGTTCACTGGTGGGGCGCCATCGTCGTCGGCGGGTTCGAGATCATCCGCGGCATCGTGATCGCGCTGCGCCGCACCTGACGCCGCACCTGACGCCGCACCTGACTTGAGGCCGGGAATACCCGGTCAAAAAGTGTGTTAGAGACCCAGCCATGTATGACGTTCGTGCCCTGAACGAGCTCGTCGCGAAGGAGAGCGCCTTCGTCGACAAGGTGACCACCGAGGTCGGCAAGGTCATCGTCGGTCAGAAGTACATGATCGAGCGGGTCCTCATCGGCCTGCTCACGGGCGGCCACGTGCTGCTCGAGGGCGTGCCCGGCCTCGCCAAGACGCTCACCGTCCGCACGCTCTGCGACGCGATCAGCGCGAAGTTCGCGCGCATCCAGTTCACGCCGGATCTGCTCCCCGCCGACGTCATCGGCACGGTCATCTACAACCAGCAGAAGGGCGAGTTCACGTCCAAGCTGGGCCCGGTGTTCGCGAACCTCGTCCTCGCTGACGAGATCAACCGCGCGCCCGCGAAGGTGCAGAGCGCCCTGCTCGAGGCGATGCAAGAGCGTCAGGTCACCATCGGCGACAAGACGTACCCGCTGCCGCAGCCGTTCATCGTCATGGCGACGCAGAACCCGATCGAGCAAGAGGGCACCTATCCCCTGCCCGAGGCGCAGGTCGACCGCTTCATGCTGATGGTGAAGGTCGGCTACCCGTCGCGCGAGGACGAGCGGCTGATCATGGACCGCATGACCAGCATGGAACAGGTGCGCGCCGAGCCGGTCATCTCGCCGCAGCAGCTCCTCGATGCGCGACGGACGATCACGCAGGTGTACGTCGACGACAAAGTGAAGGACTACATCGTCGACGTCGTCTTCGCGACGCGCGAGCCGCAGAAGCACGGCCTGAAGGACCTGGCGCCGCTCATCGAGTTCGGCGCGAGCCCGCGCGCGTCGATCGCGCTGAATTTTGCGGCGCGCGCGCACGCGTTCCTTCGCCACCGCGGCTACGTGACGCCCGAGGACGTGAAGGCCGTCGGCCCCGACGTGCTGCGCCACCGCGTCGTCCTCACCTACGAGGCCGACGCCGAGGAGGTCACCGCCGAGCAGATCGTGCGGCGTGTCTTCGAGGTGGTCGAGGTCCCTTGACCGTCAATCGACGCTCGCCGTGCGCGAGGCGTCGAGGGCTTCGCGCACCGCGCGCGTGAGCGCCTCGCGCGCGACCGGCTTCTGGAGGAACGCCGCGCAGGGACCTGGCACGCCGTCGCGCAGCGCGGCGTCGCTCGTGTAGCCCGACATCAGGATGATCTGCATGCCGGGGCGCGCGAGGGCGGCGCGCTCGGCGAGCTCGAGCCCGCTCAACCCCGGCATCACCACGTCCGAGAGGAGCACGTCGATCGCGCCGGCGTGCGTCTCGCAAATGCGCAGCCCGTCCGCGCCGTCGGTCGCCTCGAGCACCTGATATCCGGCCCGGGTCAGGATGGCGCGCGTCGCACCGCGCACCTGTTCGTCGTCCTCGACGAGCAGGATCGTCTCGTCGCCGCGCAGCGCCGCGGGCGGCAGCCGCGACGGAGAGTCCTGGGCGGCGGCGTCGACGCGCGGCAAGTACACGCGGAACGTCGACCCCTTTCCGATCTCGCTCGTGACCTCGATGCTCCCTCCCGCTTGCTGAACGATCGCGAAGACGGTGGAAAGGCCGAGCCCCGTCCCCTTCCCGGCGGGCTTGGTCGTGTAGAACGGCTCGAAGAGGCGCGGGAGCGCCGCGGGCTCGATGCCGGTGCCCGCGTCGGCGACGGCGAGCATCACGAAGGGGCCGGCCTTGGCGCCGGGGTTCTTCGCCACGTGGGCATCGTCGAGCGTGACGTTCTGGACCTCGATGCTCACCTTGCCGCCGCCCGGCATCGCGTCGCGCGCGTTCACGACGAGGTTCACGATCACCTGCTCGATCGACGCCGGGTCGGCGTGCACCTTGCCGAGCGACGGAGCGCAGATGAACTCGAGGTCGACGTCCACGCGGATCATTCGGCGGAGCATTCGGTCCATGTTCGAGAGGACGCCGTCGAGGGCGAGGACCTGCATGTTCGTGGGCTCGTGTCGGCTGAAGCCGAGGAGACGCCGCGTCAGATCCGCGGCGCGTTGGGCCGCCTCCAGGATCTCCTCGACGTCACTGCGCGCCCGGGCGCCGGGCTCCAGGTCTTCGAGGGCGAGCTCGGCGCAGCTCATGATGACCGAGAGCACGTTGTTGAAGTCGTGGGCGACGCCGCCCGCGAGGCGTCCGACGACGTCCATCTTCTGCGACTGCCGGAGCTGCTCCTCGAGGCGCGTGCGCTCGGTGATGTCCACGACCTCGATGAGGCGAACGCTCCGACCGTCGAGCGTCGCAGGGTTCGCGGTCACCTCGACGGTCAAGAGCCCGCCGTCCTTCTTTCGGTGGATCGCGTGCGTCATCGCCGGGCGGCCCGCGCGCGCGAGGTGTTCCAGCAGCTTGGGCACGTTCTCGGGGGGCCGGAGGTCCTTGATGGTCATCTGCGCGAACTCTTCGCGCGAGAAGCCGTAGGCGCGCACCGCCGCGACGTTGACGGCGAGGAAGCGCAGCGTCTCCGGATCGAAGAGCCACTTCGGCGCGGAGCTCGCCTCGAACATGAGGCGGTAGCGCGCCTCCGACGCGCGCAGCGCGCTCTGCGCGCGGGCGTTCGTGATCGCGAGCGCGGCGTGGTCGGCGATGCCGCGGGCGAGCTCCACGTCGCGCGCGTCGAACGGCGGCGCGTCCGCGCGGTACCGCGCGAGCGTGATCTGGCCGAGCGACTGGTCGCCGAACCGCAGCGGAACGAAGAGGACGCTATGCGCGCCCACGCGGCGCGCGAAGTCGGCGACGCGCGGCGCGGCCTCGGTTCGAAGGGCGGCGAGGTCGACGTGCGCCAGCAGGACGGGCTCGCCCGTCTCCTGGACGCGCCGCGCGATCGCGTGGTCGGCCAAGAGCACGGGCTCGCGGAAGACCGCGCGCGCCTCGTCCACCACGTCCGCCGGTCCGTGAATCGCCGCGGGGAGGAGCCGGCGCCCGTCGTCGGAGAGGAGGAGCACCGCGCACATGTCCTTCACGGCCGCGGCGACCTGGCGCGCCACGGTGTCGAAGAGCCGCTCGAGATCGGGCGCCGCCGAGAACGAGCGGGCGCACTCTGCCAGCGCACGCAGCCGATCGGCCAGGCGCTGGCGCTCGACGAGCTCGCGGGCGTTGGCGATGGCGGGCGCCGCGTGGTCGGTGAGGCTCTGGAGAAACGAGACGTCCTCCGCATCGAACGGTCTCGCCGACTCCCCATGCCGCGCCACGCGGATAGCGCCGAGCACGCGGCCCTGCATCCGAAGGGGCAAGAGGATGGTCGTGCGCACGTCCGCGGCGCGCGCGCCCTCGAGCCATTTCGGCGAACCGCGCGCCGGGTCCTCGCCATGGCCGACCCGAGGGACGAGCAAGGGCTCGCCCGACGCGAGCACCTCCGACATCATCGGATAGTCCTGGAGGGGCCGGGGCCCCGAGGCCGCCCAGCGGGCAACGTGCTCGGCCACCCGCGGATCGGCCGCGTGGGAGTAGGTCGCGCGGACCTCGAGGAGATCCTCGGACACGACGTGAAGGGCGCAGGTCCCCCGAACGACCTCGGCGATGCGCGTCACGAGAACACGGAGGATCTGCTCGACGTCCCCCGTCTCGACCGAGAACGCGCGCGACGAATCGGCCGTCGCCTTCAAGCGCTCGGCGAGCCGCGTCGCCTCCCGCCCTTGCAGCTCGAGATCCTCGAGAAGCACGTTGAGCGCGAGCGCCAGGTGCGTCGTCGGCTCGCCCACGTCGGCCCCTTCTGGGATCGCGACGCGACGGTCGAGGTGCCCCACCGCGGCGCCGGCCATCGCCACGAAGATGTCTTCGTTCGAGACGGGACGGCTCATGCCCGCGTTCCGTGCTCGCGCAGCCAAGACCGCGCGGCGGCCTCGTCCGCGAAGGCCTTGATTTGGACCCCCGTCCCGACTCTGAACATGTCCACCGTCACGCGCACGATGGGCCCGAGGTGGTACGCGGCAAGGTGGACGTTCTCTCGATGGGTCGAGAAAAAGCGCCGACACTTCGCTCGGTACTCGGCGTCGGCGCCGAGGACGCCCGCGCCGTCGATGAGCACCCCGTAAGGCTGCGGCGCGTCGCCGACGAAGCTCGCAAGGCCCTCTACGACGATCGCCGCATGCCCGCCGCCGAGGTGCGCGGCGGCCGTGAACCACAGCCGCGCGAGGCGCGCGTCGGGATCCCACGCGAGCGCCACCCCGTCACGACTGATCGAGCCCGAATCGGACACGCGACCCCCTCGCCGGGCCCACCGGCCTCGTCCAGCGCCAAGCGTACACCGAGAGCGCGACCGCTGGCGAGCGGGCTCAGCGCAGCGCGCCGC
>JAYVXL010000891.1:0-3151 GCA_043785185.1 Myxococcales bacterium | reverse complement strand
GGAACCCGAAATCGCCGATCCGCACGGCCGACCACACGTGCCCCATGCCACCGCTCGCAAGCGGGCAGAGCAGCTCGTACGGTCCGAGTCGGCCGCCTGGAGCGAGCGCGCCGCCGTCGCCCTCCGCGGGCCCCATTGGGACTGGGGCCGGCACACTGACCGTCGCGGTCCGCACTGCGCTAGCGTAGCATGGGGCTCTGGGTGTGCTGAACGTTCCACCGGGCGTCTTTCGCCGCCTGATCGCGCTCGCGCCGCTCGGGCCTGCGTTCGTGTGCGCGTGCCTCGTCGACGTGGACGAGAGCAAGCTTCACCCCGCCGATGCCGGAAGCGACGTCGGCGGCGACGAGGCCGTCGCATACGTCGGAATGCCGTGCGGCATCGCCAATTGCCAGCCGCCCGGCCAGGTGTGCTGCGCGAGCGTCTACGGAGATCCCGACATCGGCCACGGCGCCTGCTCGACCTCCGCGCTTTGTCAGACGGGTGACTTCTTCCGTTGCATCGGACCGCGCGATTGCCAGGCCGCGATGCTGCCGAGCGCTCTCTGCTGCGCGGTGCACGAGCGCGGCGCGTGGACGAAGACGATGTGCGCCGAAACGTGCGAGGCCACGACGAGCATCCTCTGCGATCCCAACGGCGCGTCCTGCCCGGGAGCTTCGCGCTGCCTCCCGAGCTCCGAGTTCCCGAAGCTCTTCGGTTGCCGCCCCCCGTAGTCTTGCGGCTATGGTGGGCGGGTGAGCAATTCGAAATCGGGATGGGCGGGCCTGGGTGTAGCGATGTTCGTCGTGGCGAGCGCGGGCGCGTGCTCGAGCAAGTCTTCCGACGCGGGGCCCGCGAGCCCCGACGGCGGAACCGACGCGGCACCCGGCGCGAGCCCGGCCAACGTGGGACCGCCGCGCAAGATCCACGTCGACGAGATCCGGGCTGCGTTGAAGCCGCTCGCCGACGCCCGCTGTCAGTGGCTCTTCCGCTGCTGCAGCGACGACGAGCTGTCCGCCAGCCTCGGCGCCGCCACCGCCAGCGATTGCGCCGACCGCATCCTCAACGCGGAGGTGACGGGGGCCTATCTGTACGGGTTCCCGTTCGGGCCGCTGGAGGTGTTGCGCCAGCTCGACCGGCTGGGAAACGGCTTCGACTACGCGCGCGAAACGGTCGATTCCGCGGCGGTGCAAGCGTGCGCGAAGAAGCTCTCGGGCGCGGCGTGCACACCGCACGCGGCCTCGAAGGATCACTGCTCGCCGACGCCACCCGAGAGCGCGCAAGGCGCCGATCCGTGCGAGCCGACGAAGCTCATCGTCGGCTCGCAGAAGCTCGGCGACGACTGCGCGCCGGGTGCATACGACTGCGCGCAAGGCTTCACGTGCGTCTCGCTCGCGGGCCAAGCGGGCGTCTGCGTGCGCGCGCCGGCCGCCGGCGACACCTGCTACGACGACGGCGATTGCGGCCAAGGCGTGTGCGACTGGACGACGGGAAAATGCGTAACGGGTGGCGAGTACGGCGAGGCGTGCGCCTACACCGATCCCGTGCACCCCGTCCCGGGGAGCGAGAAGGTTCGCTGTCGAAGCGGTCTCCTTTGCGACACGATCGCGCAGAAGTGCACCGACCCCAACTGCGGTGGCGGGAGCCGCTGCTACGCGGACACGGACTGTCCGCTGAGCACTCAGTGCGTCTACTACCAATGCGGCGCGCCGCGGCGAAACGGCGAGCGCTGCGCCCGAAGCGCGGACTGCGCAAACGGCACCTGCCTGTTCGATCCGTCCGCGCGGACGACCCTTTGCAGTGAGCTCTTTCCGAACGGGGCCGCTTGCCAGGGGGACGCCACGTGCGCGAGCAACTATTGCGAGTACAAGGCGGGCATCCAAGCCTGCGCGCCCCAGCTGCCCGACGGATCGCCCTGCAACGGCGACGGCCGACAGTGCGCGTCCGGAAGGTGCACGAACGTCTCCGGCTCGCTGGTCTGCTCGAGGGCCGCCGCGGTGGGCGACACGTGCGCGAACGACGCGGAGTGCAATCCCAGCCGCAGCCTGTATTGCGCCGATCTGAAATGCACGAAGGCCCCGTTCGACAACGGCGTGTCGTGCACGTCCTCGACCCAGTGCAAATCGGAAGCGTGCGCGAATAAGAAGTGCGGCCCCAAGGGGGGCGCCGGCGCACCGTGCGGCCTCGCCGACGCGGCCCCTTGCGACGCCGCGTTCTATTGCGACGGGCCCGCCGCGACGAAGACGTGCACGGCGAAGAAGCCCGATGGTGCCGCGTGCGCGCGCGACGTCGAGTGCTGGCAGGGTTGCTCTCCGCGGCATGGTGCGTTGCGGTGCGTCGGCTCGGCGCCCGACCAAGCGCTCTGCGGCGGCCGGTAGCGCGAAGCGCGGATCACGCGTCGCGCTACCACATGCGCGGCAAGTGGCCACGAAACGGGCGTTCGACTTCCCGTCGAACGTCTCGATCAAGCGCGGCACGAGCACGTCGTGCGTTCAGTTCTGCGCGTACCACTTCTCGACGACCGCCACGCTCTCCTGCTCGGATTGGGCTCCATGGCGCTCGTCCTTGCAGCGCGCATCCGCCGCGGTCGTCGCGCGCGCGCTCGCTGACGCGCGCGTCGCCCTGGTCTTGACGAGCCGGCTTGTAGGACTGCAAGCCGGCTTGCAGGACCTGCGGGCCGCTCGCTATATTCGTGGTCTTGTGCGCGCTCTCGCGCATGAGAAGGAGTATTTGACCTCATGAATTCTTTTCGCCACTTGACCGTCAGCCTCGGGCTCGGGCTCGCCGCGCTCACCGCCGCCCCCGCGACGTCGCTCGCCGCGGGCACTCAGTTTTATGTCTCCATCGAGGGGACCAAGCAGGGCAAATTCAAAGGCGAGGCGATGAACGCGACCTGGAAGGATAGCGTCGCCGGGATGGGCTTCGATTGGGAGGTGACGTCGCCGCGCGATCTCGCGTCGGGTCAAGCTTCGGGCAAGAGGCAGCACCGGCCGATGTGCTTCAGCAAGGAGTTTGGCGCCGCGACGCCTCAGATCTTTCAGGCGCTGGTCACCAACGAAGTGCTCAAGAAGGTGACCTTTTCGTTCGTGCGACCCAACGCGAACGGGCAGGAGACGGTCTCGATGAGGTTCACCCTGGCGAACGCGACCGTCAGCGACGTGAAGTACTTCGCCGC
>JAYVXL010000890.1:0-3154 GCA_043785185.1 Myxococcales bacterium | reverse complement strand
GTCGCCGTGGGCTCGGCGGTCGCCGTTGCGGTCGCCGTCGGTCGAGGGCGCGGCGGCCGGGGCGGCGCGGAGGCGGTCGCGGTCGCGGTGGCAGTCGCGGTGGCGGTCGCGGTCGTCGTCGTCGCGGGCGCCGCGGCGTCGACGGGGATACGGGCGGGCGCGGCGTCCGCGATCGGTGCGGAGGCGGTCGGCACCGCCGATGCGCTCGGCGTCGCCGTGGCGCTCGGCGTGACGGCGACCGGGGTGCTCGCCGGCGGCGGGGTCGTGTCGGTCGCGATCGGTCCCCCCTTTCCGAGGCCGAAGAGCTCCGGCTTGAGCGCGATGGCGGCGCCGCCCGCGACGACGACCACGAAGAGCAGCCCCACCAAGAGCCCCAGGGAGCTCTTCTGCTTCGGGAGCTCCGTTTCCTCGCGCGCGGGCGCCTGCGCGACGGCGCGCGCGTCCGAGTCCGTCCGCCCCTGCGACTTCCCCGCGGGCGCGGCCG
This sequence comes from Myxococcales bacterium, assembly GCA_043785185.1. Taxonomy (GTDB): domain Bacteria; phylum Myxococcota_A; class Polyangia; order Polyangiales; family Polyangiaceae; genus JANYHK01. The sequence continues at coordinate 2,670 of JAYVXL010000890.1, read as the reverse complement.
CAGCCATGTTCGTCGACGGCGTCCCCTTCGCGACCGGCGACTCGCGCGAGGTCGCGACGGCGTGCGACGCGGGCGACGTCTCTTGCTTCAGCGTCGCGCCGAATTCTGGAGCGGGCGCCGCGACCGGCAGCCCCTTCAACGTCGTCGGCGCCGGCGGCACCTCCTTCGACGCCGGCTCGGCACGCGGCGGCGGCGGCGCTTTCGGCCTGTCGAAGAGCGGGTTCTGCCCGATCTCGTCGACGGAGCCTCCGGCTTCCTTGAGCGCCTCTTCGAGGAGCTCCGCCGTCTGCTTCATGATCGTCGGCTCTTTGTTCGGCTCTTCGTGGCGCGCGGCCGCGCTCGCGGCGCCGAACATGCCGCCCCCCGCCTTCTTCTCGATCGGCGGCGGCGGCGTCGAGGGGGGCGCGAGGCCCATCATCGTCGCCTTCGCCTTCAGCTCCGGGCGCGGCGCCACGGACGCCGAGGCTGCGGGGCGGCCGGACTCTCCGGCGGCGGCGAGTTCCGCCGAGTTGCCGACGAGCGTGGCTTCGCCGTCGTCGTACGCGTTCGACCCCTCGGGCTTCGCGCCGATGAGGCGATCGATGACGATCCGGGAGTTGTCGTCGATCTTGATGAACTTCACGCCCATGCCCGCCGGTCGCTCGGTGGCGGCCTGCGTGGGCTCGCGCTTCCAAACGACGCGCCCGACCCCCGCGATGACGGCTTTGTCGCCGGCGATGCGGATCTCGAATTTGAGGAGCGTCCCCGGCGGGAACGGCGTGGGCGTCTTGATGAAGATGCCCCCCTTGCTCACGTCGTACGAGTGATTCTCGATGAACTCGTCGACGGTCGCGCTCTTGTACCGGACGTTCAAGCTGACGATCTTCGCCCGCTTGTCCTTGCGCGTATCTTGGCTCATCTCGGGGCTCTCCGGACCGGAAGCATCTAGGCTGCCTGATGCTATCAAAGCCGGCCGTAGAAACGCCAACGACTGGCAAGTGGCGGAGGACGGCGCCGCGGCCGCGCCTCGGGAATGCTACCCTCCCGTGCAGTGACGAACGGCCAAAACGCCCCCGAGAGCCCGCATTTTCGTGCTCATGCGCGCCGTCCCGTGCGCCTGCGGGCCACCGTCTCGCATTCGCGGAGCGGCTGGGAGCGGGACGCGGACGTCTTCGACATTGGCCTCGGCGGCGCTTGCATAAGCGCGAGCGAGTCCCTCGCCGAGGGGGACCGCGTCAGCGTCGCGTTCGTCGCGCCGTCGCTCTGGGACCCGCTGCTCATCCCCGCGCGCGTCGCGTGGTACCGGGCGGGGCGGGGCATCGAGCCGTCGCGCGCCGGCGTGGCGTTCGACCACGTCGGCGAGGCGCAGGTGATGGCGCTCTTCGAGCTCGTCGGCACGCTCGCGTTCGAGTGAGCGGCGCCCGCGCTACGGCGACCCCGCCTCCAGCCGCTCCGCGAGCGCCATCACCGCCTCCTCCGACCCCGGCGGCCCGAGGATTTGCAGCCCGCGCGGCATCCCGCGGTCGAACGTCCCGAACGGGATCGCCGCCGCCGTCGCGTCGATGAGGTTGCCGAGCTTGCAGAACGCCTGCAAGTCCCAGTCGAACGCGGCTCGCCCGTGGCGCGGCGCCGGCACCGTCGTGACCGGCGCGACGATGAGGCGCCCCTCCGCCCAGATCGCGCGCGCCGCCTCCTCCAGCCGCCGCAGCGCCGCGGCGACGCGCGCACGGTCGCGGTAACGCGTGAGCCCGAGCAGCTGCGTCCCGGCGAGCAGGATGCCGGTGTTCGGGTGCACGCGCTTGTCGAGCCGCCCGCCCGACGCGACGCCCAGAAGCACCGCCGGCAGCGCGGCGAGGAGCGGAAGCTCGTCCCCCTTCAAGAAGTGCGCGAAGTTCGCGCTGAGGTGCGCGTTGTAGAGCACGTTCACGTCGCCGGGCGAGGGTAGCCGGCGCTCCGGCTCGAAGCGCACGCGCGCGGCCGCGAGCGCGCGCGCCGCGTCCGAGAAGAACGAAGGCCAGTCGCCGCTCGTCGCGGCGTCAGGCCCATAGATGACGACGTCGTCCGGCAGGGTGCGCGGCGTCTTCGCGCCGTCGGCGCGCAGGCGGGGGCGCACGGCATGGATGACGGCGCGGCACTCGCGGACGGAGCGCGCGACCGGTCCCCAGCCGAGGAGGGGCGCGAAGAACTCTGGGATTCGGGGGAAGTGCTCGTCCGCCGTCGGCCAGGTCTCGCTCGACAGCCGAACGCCCGCCACGCCGCAGAACGCCGCGGGCATCCGAATCGAGCCGCCGAAGTCGCCGCCCCAGTCGAACGCCGCCATCCCCAGCGCGACCGCGACCGCGCCGCCGCCCGTGCTCCCGCCCGACGTGCGCGTGCGATCGAACGGGTTCTTCGCCGCGCCGATCAGGTGGTTGTCGCACTCGGGCGAGAACGCCATGTCCGGGCAGCTCGACTTGCCGAGCAGCACGGCGCCGCTCTCTTCGAGCGCGAGGTGCACCCGCGACGAGCGCGCGCTCACGCGGCCCCGGTGCCGCCAGGAGCCGCCCGTCGTCGGCAGGCCGGCGACCTCCCACGTGTCCTTGAGCACGTACGGGACGCCGTGGAGGGGGGCATCCTCGCGGGCGCCTTGCGGCAGCGCGGGCGACCTTACGACGTGGAGCACGGCGGCGTACTCGGCGTTCTTCGCCGCCA
>JAYVXL010000889.1:0-10216 GCA_043785185.1 Myxococcales bacterium | reverse complement strand
CCCGCTCATCATCAGCGGTCAGGCCGAGGCGTCGAGCCACAAATACAAGTCGATCAACGAGGTCATTCCGCGGCTTCGCAAGGACGAGCACTACGTCGTCGACGAGAAAGCCCACTCGGTCTCCCTCACCGACGACGGCGTGGAGGAAGCTCAGAAGCTTCAGGGGATAAGCAATCTGTACGATCCCGTAAACCTTGAATCGCTCCACATTCTGAATCAATGTTTGAGAGCGCACTCGCTCTACAAGCGCGACGTGAACTACCTCGTCACGGACGAGGGCAAGGTCCTCATCATCGACGAGTTCACCGGGCGCGTCTTGCCGGGTCGGCGCTGGTCGGACGGTCTCCACCAGGCCGTCGAGGCCAAGGAGCTCGTTCCGATCCAGGAAGAGACCCGGACGATGGCCACCATCACGTTCCAGAATCTCTTTCGCATCTACAAGAAGCTCTCCGGCATGACCGGCACGGCCGACACCGAGGCCGAGGAGTTCCACAAGACGTACAAGCTGTCGGTCGTCACGATCCCCACCAACAAGGAGATCAAGCGCACCGACTACGAGGACCTCGTCTACAAGACCGAGCGCGAGAAGTTCACCGCGGTCGTCAACGAGATCATGGACGCTCACGAGAAGGGTCGCCCCGTTCTCGTCGGAACCACCAGCGTCGAGAAGAGCACCGCGATCGCGAAGATCCTCAAGAAGAAGGGGATCCCGCACGCCGTCCTGAACGCGAAGCAGCACGAGAAAGAGGCGTACGTCGTCGCGCAGGCCGGCCGTAAGGGCGCCATCACGGTCTCCACGAACATGGCCGGCCGCGGCACGGACATCATCCTCGGCGGCAACCCCGAGATGCTCGCGAAGCTCGAGTTCAAGGAGCAGGGCAAGGACGAGATCGCCGAGAAGGAAGAGTTCGACAAGGTCGTCCTCAAGTACGAAGGCTCCTCCAAGAAGGAGGGCGACGAGGTGCGTGAGGTCGGCGGTCTCCACATCGTCGGCACCGAGCGCCACGAGTCACGCCGCATCGACAATCAGCTTCGCGGCCGCGCGGGGCGCCAGGGCGATCCCGGCTCGAGCAAGTTCTTCCTCTCCCTCGAAGACGACCTCATGCGCATCTTCGCCGGCGACAAGGTGAAGTCGCTCATGGAGCGCATGGGCATGCCGGACGACGAGCCCATCGAGCACCCGTGGGTCACGAAGAGCATCCTCGACGCGCAGAGCAAGGTCGAGGGCCGCAACTTCGACATCCGCAAGAACCTGCTCGAATACGACGACGTGATGAACGAGCAGCGCAAGACGGTCTACAAGATCCGCCAGCAGCTGCTCCTTGGTATCTACACGCCGGAGATCATCGACGAAGAGGGCAAGGCCACCGGCAAGATGCGCAAGATCGAGCCGATCGAGCGCCTCGCCGGTGAGGTGAAGCAAGCCATCGTCGACATGCTGATCCACCACGGCGCGCCTCTTCCGTCCCCTGGTAACGGTGGCGAAGAGGTGAAGCGCCCGAAGAAGGTCGAGGAGATCGAAGAGATCTTCGACATGGAGCAGCTCCGCGCGGACATCTACCAGTTCTGGGGCTACCGCTTCGACTTCAAGGACGGCGACGGAAAGAAGCCGCAGAAGATCTACGACCGCCTGATGGCGGAGATCCCGGCGAGCCTCACGCAGCAGCGCGAGCGCCTGCTCGATCTCATCGACGGTATCGTCTCGGCGATCGTCGAAGAGAGCTGCCCGCCGAACAAGCCGCCGGAGGACTGGGACTGGAAGGGCATCAGGGCCGCCTTCATCGAGCACTTCGAGGCCAAGCCCGAGGACTTCGAGCACCTCCACGATCCGTCCGATCTGGCGCATGCACTCTACAAGAATGCGCTCACCATCCTCGAAGAGCGCGAGAAGGAGATGGGCACCGAGCTCCTCCTCCGCGTGTTCCGTCACTTCTATCTCGAGGACATGGACAAGCAGTGGGTCGAGCACCTCACGAACATGGAGCACCTTCGCGACGGCATCGGACTACGCGGCTACGGCCAGCGCGATCCGAAGCAGGAGTACAAGAAGGAGGGCTACGACATCTTCATCACGATGATGGCCGCGACGAACAGCAACGTCGCGACGAAGGTCTTCCGCACGCGCGTGCAGCAGGAGACGGACATCGAGCGGATGGAGCGCGAAGACCTCGAGCGCCACGCGCGGCAGCAGCAGGCGATGCAGCTGCGGCACGGGAGCGAGGCCCTCGGCGGGCCGGAAGAAGCGCCCGAGCCCCCGCGCGCGTCGCGCAAGCCTCCGCCGCGCGTCGTCCAGCCGCCGCAGCAGCGGAGCGGCCCGAAGATCGGGCGCAACGACCCGTGCCCGTGCGGCAGCGGCGAGAAGTTCAAGAAGTGCCACGGCGCGATCCTCGAGGACGAGAACGCGCCGCCGGACGCCGACGACGCGAGCCCCTAAGCCGCGCGAACGCGCCCTCGCGTGTCGCGTCGCGCTTGTGTCGCATCGCATGTCGCGTGACGTGGGTAAGTTGCGGTAAGCGCGGCGGATTCTTGCCTGGTCCCTGCTTGGACCCTACGATCCGGGCATGACGGGATCGCTTCGCCCTTGGCACCACGCGCTCGCGCTCGCGCTGGTGACGGCTTCGTTCGGCGCGGCGTGCGGCTCGACGGGACCGTCTTCGCAGTTCGTCGATCCGCCCGGGTCGGGGCTCGACGGTGGAGGCCTCGACGGCACGCTTCCGCCGGACGACGGGCCGTCGTTCGGCGATGGGATGCTCAGCGACGCGCCCACGGGCGGCGACGCGAGCCAGCCGTTCGACGTGCAGCCGGCCGCGCTGCAGACGATCACCGTCGCCGCGGGGCAGCGCACGCCGACGGTGACGTTCGGCGCGCTGCAGAACGGGCAGCCCGTCTCCGTCGGGTGGAGCACCGATCGCGGCGACCTCGGGACGATCGCGGCGGGACCGAGCGCCACCGGCGTCTTCGTGCCCACGGGGGCGTTCGGCGGCGTGGCCACCGTCATCGCCGGCCGCAATGGGCAGACGGTGAAGCGCCAAGTGCAGATCCAGCTCACGGCGTCCCAGAACGGGGCGACCGCCGGCCAAGGCGGGCAGGTCGCCGGCACCATCGGCGGCCTCACCGCCGGCGGCGGCGTCGGCGGCGTCGGCGGCGAGGGCCTCGGCGGTCCGGCGAGCGGCGGCGACGTGACCGCGCTGGGCAACCCGCAGGCAAACGCGTCGCTCAAGCTCCTCTACCCGTACGACAACACGGTCTGGCCGCGCGGCCTCCTCGCGCCGCTCTTGCAATGGGACTGGTCGACGGGAGACGCCGACGCGATCAAGATCAAGCTGACGACGACGAGCAGCTCGTTCACGTGGACGGGCACGTTCGGCCGTCCGGCGATCCTCGCGCAGACGGGCGGGAAGTTCATCCGCCACCCGATCCCGCAGGACGTCTGGGAGATGGCGACGAGCTCCGCCGGCGGCGCGGACAAGGTGACCGTCGCGCTGACGATCGCCAAGGGCGGCGTCGGCTACGGCCCGATCACCGAGACGTGGACGATCGCGACCGGGCGCCTCTCCGGCATCATCTATTACAACTCGTACGGCACGCAGCTCGCGCAGAACTCCGACGGCGCCGTCGGCGGCAACGGCAGGTTCGGCGGCGCCGTTCTCTCCATCCACGTCGGCGACACCGGGCCCAAGCTCGCGGCCGGCGCGACGACGGCCGACAGCCGCGGGTGCCGCGTCTGCCACTCGGTGGCGGCGGGCGGCTCGCGCCTCGTCGTGCAGCACGGCGACAACTACGGCACGAGCTCGGCCTACGATCTGTCGCCGACCGGCGCGAACACCGAGCGCGCGATGGCGAACGGCGCCACGTTCCCGGCCGTGTCCCCCGACGGAACGCGGATGCTGAGCGCGAGCGGGCAGCTCTACCCGCTGCCGAACGCGGCCGCGGCCTCGCCCGTCTCCGGCCTCACCGCCGTGACGTCGGACCTCGGCACGCCGGCGTTCTCGCCGGACGGCAAGCTCGTCGTGTTCAACCCGATGACGGGCCCGACGCTGCACGCCACGCAGACGCTCGGCGTCATGAGCTTCGACGCGGCCACCGGCGCCTTCACGGGCTTCGTGACCGTCGTCGACGACAACGGGAAGGGCCCGAACACGCGCCCGGGTTGGCCGGCGTTCTTGCCGGACGGCAAGACGCTCGTCTTCCACCACCAGAGCGACCCGGGGCTCGACGGCAACTCGGGCGCGATGAACACGCGCAAGGGCTCCAAGGCGCAGATCCACTGGACGAGCGCGACCGGCATCGCCGTGAACACGCTCGACAACCTGAACGGCAAGGGTTACCTGCCGAAGCTCGGGACGCCCGTGAGCATGTCGTGCACCGGCGACGGCTCGGAGGTCGGTACGATCGACCCCGATCACGGCGACGACGTGAACCTGAACTACGAGCCCACGGTGAACCCGCTCGGCGCGGGCGGCTACGCGTGGGTCGTCTTCACGAGCCGGCGCATGTACGGCTCGGTCGCGAGCATCCCGCCGTTCTGCAGCGATCCGCGCGGCGTCGATCTGATTCAGAACATCACGCCGAAGAAGCTGTGGGTCGCCGCGATCGATCTGAACGCGGCGCCGACAGCCGACGCGAGCCACCCGGCGTTCTACCTGCCCGCGCAGGAGCTGCTCGCCGGCAACTCGCGCGCGTTCTGGGTCCTCGACCCCTGCCGCACCGACGGCACGTCGTGCCAGACGGGCGATCAGTGCTGCAACGGCTACTGCGAGGCGAACGGCGACGGCGGCGCGCTCGTGTGCTCGAACACGCTGCCCAACGCGAGCTGCGCGAAGCTCGGCGACAAGTGCGGAGCGGCGTCGGACTGCTGCGACGCGAACGCGGCGTGCATCGGCGGCTTCTGCACGCAGACCGGGCCGAGGTGACGCCGGGGCGGTGACGCCAACGTGAGGTATGGCTCGGCGCGCCGGCGTGCTTCACTGCCGGCATGAACCGGCCCCTCGTCTCCCTCGGCTTCGTCTTCGCGCTCTCGGCTCTCGGCTGCGCCGGCGCGCCGCCGCCCGCGTCCGCGTCGCCCACGAAGGCGGGCCTCGTCGCGCCTTCGAGCGTGCCGGCGCGCGCCCCCGACGGCGAGGTCGAGTGCGCCGTGTGGGCGCGCGAGACGTCGTTCGCGAAGTCCGTCGAGGCGCACGACGCCAAGGCGTTCGCCGAGCACGTGCACGCCGCCGCGGTCTTCGTCGACGGCGACGGATCGCTGCTGCGTGGACGCGACGCCGTCGTCGAGTCGTGGAAGACGCTGCTCGCCGGCCAGCCGCTGCGCATCGTGTGGCGACCTACGCACGTCGCGCGCACCGGCGACGGCAACGTCGTCCTCTCGCGCGGTCCGTACTTCTTCGAGGACGTTCGCCCCGCCGCCAAGCACCGCTTTCACAAAGGCACGTTCCAGTCGATCTGGGTGCGTGACGACGCCGGCGTCTTCCGCGTCACCGTCGACGGCGGCACGGCCGCGCCCGTCCCGGCGACGGAGGAGGAGATCACCAAGCTCGAGGTGGACATGCGCGCCCAATGCCCGCGAAATTGACCCGCCGCGCCGCAACACACGGCGCGCGCCGTCCCGGGTTTTTTGCTAGAGTCCACGCCATGCGGAAAGTCATCGGTGGGCTCGTTTTTGCGGTCGCGCTGGCCAGCGCGGTGGTGGCGTGCGGGGACGGCATGGGCGGCGCGAAGACCGCGAACGTCAAGGCCGGCGAGATGCCGTCCGGCGAGTCGTGGGCCGGCGTCTACTACCACCCGGTCTTCGGCTACCTCCACATGCAGGAGGAGGGCTCGAACGTCATCGGCCGCTGGAAGCGCACCGACCAGAGCGCCTGGGGCGAGATGAGCGGCACCAAGAATGGCAACCTGCTCCACTACGCCTGGAAGGAGCACAAGATCGGCCTCGTCGGCCCGGCGGCGACGAGCTCGGGCAAGGGCTACTTCATCTACAAGATGGGCAAAGAAGGCGGCATTGCCGAGCTTGACGGACAGTTCGGCTTGGGCAACGACGAAGCCGGTAGTGATTGGCACAACGTCAAGCAGCAGCGTATGAACCCGGACCTCAAGTCGATCACCGGCGACACGGGCGGCGTCGCGCCTGCGGGCGCCGGCAAATGGGAGTGACATGAACGAGCTCGCGCGGGGTTTTCAGTTCAGAGAGCCGCCGATCTTCGAGCGCGGCGCGCCCGGACGCACGGCGGTCTCCCTCGCGCCGCTCGACGTGCCGGCGGTGGACGCGAAGAAGCTCTTCGGCGCCGCCGCGCGCAAGAGCGCGGCCGGATTCCCCGAGGTGAGCGAGCCCGAGGTGGTGCGTCACTTCGTGCGCCTCTCGCAGTGGAACTTCTCGATCGACTCGCAGTTTTACCCGCTCGGGTCGTGCACGATGAAGTTCAACCCGAAGGTCAACGAGTGGGCGGCGCGCCTGCCGGGCTTCGCGCGCCTGCACCCGCACGCGCCGGCCGAGCTGATGCAGGGCGCGATCGAGCTGATGGTCCGCCTCGAGCGCGGCCTCGCCGAGATCGTCGGCATGGACCACGTCTCGCTCCAGCCCGCCGCGGGCGCGCAGGGCGAGCTCACCGGCCTCATGATGATGCGCGCGTACCACCAGGACCGCGGCCGCTCGCCGAAGAAGGTCCTCGTGCCCGACACCGCGCACGGCACCAACCCCGCGTCGTGCACGATCAACGGCCTCATCGCCGTGCCGTTCCCGGGCGGTGAGGACGGCATCTGTCACCCCGAGGCGATCGCGCGCCTGCTCGACGACGACGTCGCCGGCATCATGATCACGAACCCGAACACGCTCGGCCTCTTCGAGCGCCACCTTCCGCAGATCGCTGAGATGATCCACGCCAAGGGCGGGCTCGTGTACGGCGACGGCGCGAACCTCAACGCCCTCATGGGCAAGGCGCGCCCCGGCGATCTCGGCATCGACATCATGCAGTTCAACCTGCACAAGACGTTCACGACGCCGCACGGCGGCGGCGGCCCCGGCTGCGGCCCCGTCGCGTTCAAGAAGCACCTCGAGCCGTTCCAGCCGGGGCCCGTCCCGACAGAGCGCGACGGCAAGTTCTTCTTCGACCACGATCGCCCCAAGAGCGTCGGTCGCCTGCGGAGCTTCTACGGCAACTTCGGCATGATGGTGCGCGCGTACGCGTACATCCGCGAGATGGGCCCCGAGGGGCTCAAGGCGGCGACCGAGCTCGCCGTCTTGAACGCGAACTACGTCCGCGTGCGCCTCGCCGCCGGCGGCGAGTACCCGGTCGCGTTCGACCAGACGTGCATGCACGAGGTCATCGTCAGCGACAAGAAGCTCCAGAAGGAAGCGGGCATCAAGACGCTCGACATCGCCAAGCGCCTCATCGACTACGGCTTCCACCCGCCGACGGTGTACTTCCCGCTCGTCGTCCCCGGCGCGATGATGATCGAGCCGACCGAGACGGAGTCGAAGCAGACGCTCGACAGCTTCATCGACGCGATGCATGCCATCGCCAAGGAAGCGCGCGAATCGCCGGCGCTCATCACGAACGCGCCGGAGTCCACGCAGCTCGGGCGCCTCGACGAGGCGCGCGCGGCGCGAAAACCCGTGCTTCGCTGGCAAAATCCGGCCAAGGCCGCTCCGCTCGCCGCGGAGTGAAAGTTCGCGGCGGCGTCGCGCGACGGGTAGGCCATGAACACTCGCAGGGCCATGGCCCTCCTCCCCGTCCTCGGTGTCCTCGCATGCTCGCACGTGTCCTCCGCGGACCCGGTCGCGCCGCCTCCTGCCGGTGATTTTCGCTATCAGAAGGTCGTAGCGCCGGGCGCAAAGGTGGAGGTCCGCAACGTCAATGGCGCGGTCTCGGTCGAAGAGACGAGCGGCGAGGCCGTCGAGGTCGTCGCGACGAAGAGCGGGCGCGCATCGGATTTCGGCCGCGTCCAGATCGTCACGCGTGAGGAGGGGGGCACCCTCCTCTTCTGCGCGGTATGGCCGGGCCAGTCCCCCGACGACTGCCGTGTCGACGGCCGCCGCGGCGGCGCTGGCAGCACGGGCGACGCCGACGTCAAAGTGGACTTCCACATCAAGGTGCCCGCCAAGGTCGCGGCCCTGACGGCGCTCACCGCGAACGGCGCGGTGAAAGCGAAGGGCGTCCACGGCACCGCGACGTGCCGTACGGCGAACGGCCGCGTCGAGGTCGAAGCGACCGGCGCGATCGTCGCGGAGAGCGCGAACGGCGAGGTCGTCGCGCGCGCGGCGGCCGGGCAGCCGGCGACGCTCCGCACGGCGAACGGTGCGGTCACCGTCCTGCTCCCGGGGGGCGCCGCCGCCGACGTCGACGCGGCGACGACGAACGGCCGCATCTCCTCGGAGTTCGGCGAGGTGCCCGCGCCCACGCTTCCCGCCCTCCACGCGGCGCGCTTCAAGATCGGCGGCGGCGGCGCGGCCATCACGCTTCACACGACCAACGGCGGCATCCAGGTGAAGCGGCTGTAACCCGCCGGTCCCTGCTACGCTCGCGGGCGCGATGCCCGTCTCGGCGCAGCTCGGCAAAGACCCCGCGGTCGTAGGGCCGCTCGGCGGGCTGCTCCTGTCGAGCGTCCGCGCGGCGTCGCCGATGATGGTCCTGCGGTCGCTGCGCTGGTACCGCGATCTGGCGCGCCTGGGGCTGCACCTGCCGCTGTTCCTCGTGCACGACGTCGGGCTCCTCTACGCGGCGCCCAAGGAGCAGCTCGAGCTCGGGCCGCGGCCGGGCGCCGACGCGATCATCGCGCGCATCCCGCGCGGGCCCGAGCTCGTCGCGACCTACCGCAGCGTCATCGGCGAGATCGCAGAGAGCGAGGCGAGCGCGCGCGCGCGGCCGATGCGCCTGTCGGACGATCTGGTCGTCGTCGTGCTCGCGCGCGTCCTCGGCTCGATCGCGCAGCGCGCTGGGCAAAAGCCGGCGTATCCGGCGTCGATCCCGTTCGACCCGGAGATGGTGCGCGACCTCGAGCCGCAGCTCGCGATGCTCTTCGCCGCGCAGACGAGGACGTTCGAGACCGCCGTGCTCGAGGCGCTGGCGCGCGCGCGCCTGCATGTCCTCACGCTCGCCGACGCGCTCGATCTCGACACGCTGCGCCTCCTCGGCATGCTCGGCCCCGAGTCGACCGCCGCGGGCGCGCTCGCGCACGTCGATCTCCTCGCCGCGCTGTCCTCGCCGGCCGCGAACGACATCGTGAACTTCTCGCTCGAGCTCCTCCCCAGCGTGCTCGAGACGCGGCGGCAAAAGGCGGCGGGCACGCACGCCGTCCACGGCTACGCCGGCATCGGGAGCAAGGGCTCGCTCGACTCGATGGTCCTCACCGAGCTCGCGTGGGACGACGACGAGTTCGCGCGCCGCCTCGTCGAGAGCGAGATCCTCTATTACACGCGCGAGCAGGCGCCCGACGAGGCCAAGCGCCTGCACTACATCCTCATCGACGCGTCGGCGTCGATGCGCGGCGATCGGCAGGTGTTCGCCCGCGGCCTCGCCATCGCGCTCGGCAAGAAGCTGCAGCTCGCCGGCGAGGAGGTGTGGATGCGCTTCTTCGACTCGCGCCTGTACGACGTGCAGCGGGCGCGGCCCGGGCAGCTGCCCGCGGCGTACTTGCTCGGGTTCAAGGGGGAGCGCGGACGCAACCCGGCGCGCGTCTTCGCGCAGCTCGCCACCGAAATCGCGCTGCTCCGCGCGCGCGAGCAGCGCGATCCGGTCATTCACCTCATCACCCACGCGGCGCTGCACGTGCCCCGGCCGCTCGTGCAAGAGGTGCGGCGCCTCGCGCACCTGTTCGGCGTCTTCATCCTCCCGAGCGGCGGCGCGCTCGATCTCGACTACCTGGATTTGCTCGAGGGTCACGCCGTCGTCGATCACGCGACCCTGCAGAAAAAATCGGCGCGCGCGGCGGCCGCGACGAAGATCGTCGACGACGCGAGCAAGCTCGCCGAGCGCGTGAGCGTGCCGCCCGCGTCGCACGCGCCTCCGAAGAGCCTGCGCGAGGGCGCGGTGCCGCCGAGCCTGCGTCCGAGTCGCTGAGCTGCGCGAGGTCCGGGTTACCGCCCGCTGCGCTTGCGCCCGCGCCCGCGCGTCGGGCCGACGTAGTGGTCAGGGTTACGCACCGGCGGGAGCGTCGCCGTGAGCGCAGCCTTCACGCGCTCGATCTCCGCGCTGTGGCGCCCGACGAGGCGCGAGTCCTCGAGGTT